>JBFLYJ010000205.1:0-6115 GCA_040756635.1 Nitrospirota bacterium | reverse complement strand
ATCTAGTAATTATCGATCATCATCAACCAATCCAATCTAAAAACACAGGGCGTCCCCTAATCATATAGAAAAAATCGCAAATAAGAGATGTCGTGCAATAAGGGTGGTGTATACATTCTTCAGTAATCTCTGTAAATGTAGTCACCAGCACGTCTTTCCGCAGCTATACAACTCTTTTTACCAATACTATTCAAGAAAAATCCTCCTGGCTAATCCAGGAGTTAAATATAATCTCTTCAAGCAAGTAATTTAATAGCTGGAGAATTTTTTTTAACAGCTTGCAAAGATGTGCCCCCTCTTATTACTTGTATTCTGGGACAGCGACTTCTCTTACACAATCTTGTATACCAGCCTCATTTAGCTTCATATCAAAACATTTGAGAGCTTCATCAATTAATGCAGAAAGCTCCTCATAATATTTAGCTTTTGCTTTCATATACGCCTTCCTCTCATCAAGCGATGAGTTGCCAGAAGGTGCATTCAGGGATGGATTATTAACTGCATATCCTTTATATTTTTGGACACTAAGTTTGTTATTAAGATTGTTATATTTATCCATGTAAGCAGAATAGCCTTGAATCCCCGTCTGAGTCTTAGAAGCATGTTCCATAGCATCTATTTGCGCGATATCACGTGACAGCGTATTCACTTGGTATGAAGATACATATGATTGGGCCGTCATGGCTACAACCGCTATTACTGGGCGCCATTTCTCAATGAATTGGCCGACAGCAATCGAAGTTGCATAACCGCTGTACTTGTCTGCTAATTTGTCATAATAATCCCGAGCCTTCATATAGGAATCCTGCGCTTTGTCCAACTCGCCCTGAGCCAAGAATTTGTCTCCCATACATTGATGAATTGTTCCATGTGATTCGATACCTTCAAATGAAGAATCATCGAAGCTGGCAAAGTCGGCAGTTGCCCCCTTCTCCAGAAGAAGTTTAACGATCTCTGCATGGCCGTTCATCGAGGACAGCTTCAATGCCGTAGAACCATGGCCGGTTAATTTCGCATTGACATCAGCGCCCCTTTCCAAAAGAAGCTCTACAACTTCTGTATGTCCCTTCTGCGAAGCCATCATTAAGGCCGTTCCTCCGTCGGCAGCCATTTTCGCATCGACATCAGCGCCATATTCCAGAAGCAGTCCAACAACCTCCGGATGGTTTTCCTGTGATGCCATAAACAAGGCCGTTGATCCATCGGGTCGTACCACATTGACATCAGCACCCCTCTCCAAAAGAAGTTTGACAATCTCTGCATGGCCGTTCATCGAGGACAGCGTCAATGCCGTAGAACCATGGCCGGTTAATTTTGCATTGACATCAGCGCCCCTTTCCAAAAGAAGCTTGACAATCTCTGTATGTCCCTTCTGCGATGCCATCGTCAAGGCCGTTCCTCCGTCAATGGCTAATTTCGCATTGACATCAGCGCCCCTTTCCAAAAGAAGTTTGACAATCTCCGGATGACCGTTCTGCGAGGCCATAAACAAAGCCGTTGCTCCATGACTGGTTAATTTCGCATTGACATCAGCGCCCCTTTCCAAAAGAAGTCTGACAATCTCTGTATAACCCTTCTCCGAGGCCTTCATCAAGGCTGTCGCTCCATCGCTGGCCAATTTCGGATTGACATCAGCCCCCTTTTCCAAAAGAAGCTTGGCAATCTCTGTATAGCCCTTCTCCGATGCCATAATCAATGCCGTTGCTCCATGACTGGTTAATTTCGCATTGACATCAGCGCCCCTTTCCAAAAGAAGCTTGACAATCTCTGTATAACCCTTCTGCGACGCCATCGTCAAGGCCGTTCCTCCGTCGATGGCTAATTTCGCATTGACATCAGCGCCCCTTTCCAAAAGAAGTTTGACAATCTCCGGATGACCGTTCTGCGAGGCCATAAACAAAGCCGTTGCTCCATCGGGGTTTACAACATTTACATCGGCGCTTTTTTCCAAAAGAAGTTTGACTGTCTCTGTATCACCATTGTATGATGCATTGAGTAGTGCACTACCGGCACAACCAGATAGTAATAAACACGCCCAAATTATATAGGAACCCATTACTGCTTTCATCCAAATTCGATCCCTTAGCCACCCCACATTACACCTCCCAATATGATATCAGCCTACAAATATCTATGAGGTCGCATCTATAACTGTGAAGAACCCTATCACGCGGATAAAAATACGCTCCACTGAGTAAATTGATTGTTTTTATTTAATATGCGAAAGTGTGCCAATATTCACTATTGGATACAGCTCAATATTAATTACTCACAACTTTTAAAACTATAGAAAGGGATTTGTGCTTAAATAGACTAAATAAACTGTATTATTTATCTCTGTTTTCGTATTATGCGTAACACCCATGACGATGTCAAGGGAAAAACAAGGAGTTAACTGCTTAATAAATTAAGACAATAATCTATAGATTCATAATCGAAATATTCAATTATTTTAGCAACAGAGAATTAAGCACTATGATAAGCTGTCAATAGAGGTTTTGTTATCGAAGGGTGATGATAAGCAGGTATTCTCAATAGCAACAACCAGACTGGCACCGCGTGATATCTGGTATTTATCGTTGAGCATCAATCTGTAATTTGAATTGATACTATCCCAATAAGTCTAATCCGGCATACTTTGTTAATTATCTTAAAGACCCCAGTGAGTTCTTGATAGCATGGAGCCAAGAAGGAAATATTCACTGCACCATTACCTTAGTATAGTCATAGACCCTCGGGTCGAATATAACATCACGCTGCTCCACGGGCCTCTTGAGTTTAATACCCTCAAAAGAAGTACACCTGCTTAGCGCTACATACGTTTGTCCATGCGTAAAAGCCCCTCTGCCCAGATCAATATAGACACGATCAAACGTCTGCCCCTGACTCTTATGGATTGTTATGGCCCAGGCAAGGCGAATCGGGTATTGTTCAAAGCTTCCAATGACCTTTTCCTCAATCTTCTTTTTCTGCCTGTCATAATAATATTCAATCTTTTTCCAGGACTCCTTCTGAATTTCATAGTAAGAACCAGCTACTTCAACGATGATCTGGTCATCTGCCAAGTCAGCTACTTTTGCGAGGGTGCCATTAACCCACCTTTTTAAAGGATCATTTCGAAGGAGCATAACATGCGCTCCTTTTTTCATTCTTAAAGTTGCCTCTACCGGATAATCACCGTGATTGAACTTGTCTGACGTATTGGCATAATATCGATATTCCTTTTCGTTTATAGAGAGCAGAAGTCCTTCATTAATTTCATAAGCCGCCTGATTTGTTGTAGTCAGGGTTACATAATCACCGCGAACAGATGTATCCAGATTCGGAGAGACTCTGCTGTTTAATGTCCGCAACATATCGTCTGTTAAACTGTTTTCTCTGACGCTATTAAGGAGCTCTATGAAATTACGGTCTGATTGTCTATAAATTTTCGTCAAGTCCACGCACCGTATCCTGGTGCTTTGGAACGCCTTCGAACAGAAAAAATAAGGTCCTCCATACGTGTGATTGAAGAACTCCTCAAGGTCTTGTCCCTTCACAACAGGGGGCAATTGGAAAAGGTCCCCTATAAATATCATCTGTAAGCCGCCGAATGGTTCATCCCTTTTTCTGTTAATCCTCAATGAATAATCAATGCCGTCCATCAAGTCTGCGCGTACCATTGAAACCTCATCTATGATTACAGCATCAAGTTTCTGATACAGGTCGGCATTTTTTGACGGACGAACATCTCTCATGTTAATGAGCTTCGGCGGAAGCCCGAAAAAGGAGTGTATGGTTTGCCCCCCGACATTTATTGCTGAAAGTCCCGTGGGAGCTAACACAACAACATTTTTTCTGGTGGTTGCCCTCAAATATTTTAAAAAGGTAGATTTTCCGGTCCCTGCTTTGCCGGTCACATAAACATTTTCGTTTTGTTCCTCAATCAGCTCAAGCGCAGCTCTGAAGTCATCATTGATCTCAATGTCAGACAAATCATTATCTGATCGAGGGTTATCCGGGATCGTAGCCGGTTCCTGAGGAGGGGTGATTGGCTGACTGGTAAAGTCCTCTGCCCCTTCGTCTCTGTCTGTATTATCCGACAATTCAGTGATTAAGTAAAGTGCTAATAGAACTACTGCAATGATTATTAAGATGGTCATCATACATTTCTCCTTATGTTTTTAATGTTGAGCTTAAATAGTGAACCTCTGTAATAAGGTTAATAATGTATTACTTCTAAACACTGTGGAAAATTTAAGAGGGCAATGCTTGCTAAACCCCAAATTACAAAAATCCGTTTAAATTATTAAATGTGAATCGGGAAATATCGATTATATGAGATGGTGCTTTAACATGCTGTTTTTATGGACTAATTTAATCTTTTCTAAAAAAGTACGGCAAGCCGTATTTTTTCAAAAGTTGTGATGAACTGGAGATTTAAAAACATTAAGGAAGACTGGCTGGATTTCCGGACTCTCGCGGGTATTCAGAAGCGAACCGGGATAAGGCAGGATGAACTGCTTGAAACCGTTGTTAAAGAACTTGTTGACAACAGCCTCGATGAGTGCGGTGCTTGTGAACTTATTACGACATCAAGGGGCTTTTATGTACAGGATAAGGGAGAAGGGATTCCAGGATCTGATGATGATATTGCATATCTTTTCTCCATCAAGAGACCCCGGATTTCCACTAAAAACTTGCGATTGCCGAAGCGCGGCTGCCTGGGAGAAGGGCTGAGGCTTTGTGCCGCTGTTTCTCTGAATCTGAATTATGAAATTGAAGTATCAACGAGAGGGAGAACATTAAAATTAGAACCTCTATCGTCCGGTTACACGAAACATAAAGTAACAGGGAGCTATCAGGAACCAGGGACAAGAGTGGAAATACGCTGCGGGAAAGACATAGATTGGACAGACAATGACAAGGGTATCTTAAGGTGGGGCAAACTGGCGATTGAAATGGCACGCGGTAGAGATTATAGCGGCAAGAGTTCCCCATTTTGGTATGATTCCGCTTTCTTTGACGAGTTTCTCACAACCCTTGAACTGCCTGATGATTACTCGCTAACCAGTATAATCGAAGAGGCCTTCGGACTAAATGACTTTACCCATAGCAATGACTCGGTGAAAAAGATTCTTAATAAGAAAGTCCTGGAATTAACTATACAGGATAAGTATATGCTGCTAGATGCATTAAGAGAAGCAGCAAAAATAATAAGCCCTCGTTTAAACGGTAACGTAGACCCTGCACTGTTGGGAAATGTTGGTGCAATTCCTGGATATGACTTCTACTCCTCGAGAACGGGGGTTTACAGGTATACCGGAAACGAAGGTTCTTTAGATGCGGAGATACCGTTTGTTGTAGAAATATGGGGTAAGAGACCGCCTTTTCTCTCCAATGCGAGAATTTTCATCAATAAGTCTCCTGTCATGGAGTATGTTCATTGCTGGAGTGATGAAAAACAACTGAAACTTTCCGGGTGCGGAATAGTGGAGAAGTTTCCGGCAAAGTCACCTCTTGATCTGAGAATAAATATTATCACTCCATATGTCCCGTTGTCGTCAAACTCGAAAAAACCTGATCTTAAAGAAATGACTGATACCATTCATACAGCATTAGAGTCTGTAATAAAACAGTCGAATAAGGCATTTGAGGACAAGTACGGTAATCTTAAAAGGAGGAAGTTTATCTTAACAAAAGAGTTATCCGGGGTTGCAGAAGCGAAAATTGATGACACAAGCCATCAGAATATTAAAAAGATGGCAAAGAACATGAAAGTGAAGGTGACGGACCTGATAGCCTTAGCGTCAAAGAATGATCCTTTTTATATAGGCACTAAAACCCATAAGAATGATGCAGCGTGGTTCAAAAAATGGTGGGACATTCTTGGATATCATGAGGGAAAGAAGGTGCACCTCAGGTATATGCACTATCAGATCTTCAGCAGACAATCGCCTAAACCCCTAATGCACAACAGGAAGAATTATTTCAACACCAATGAATGCTGGGAATATTTGTGCGATGCGTCGAGGTTTGCACGAGTGCTTGGCCTGATAGATCCCATGCTAATTGTAGACAGGAGAAATCCTAAGCCCATCCATGCCGAAGTGACTGCTCCCTGTTATCCGTCATT
>JBFLYJ010000204.1:0-6140 GCA_040756635.1 Nitrospirota bacterium | reverse complement strand
CAACCATGCCTCCGCCGGCTGAAGCCTCGACGGTCTTCTTTTTCGACTCCTCCTGTATCCTTCCCATCTCCTGCTGCATCTTCTGGGCCTGTTTCATCAGGTCTCCAAGCATTTTCTTAGACATCATGTCCTCCTTCATAACAGGGAGATAATATCACCTCGATGATTTTGTCCCTATTCATTAATTGATTCCTCGTCCTCTATGGGATTGACCTTTATAAGGGAGCCGTCAAAAATCCTGAGGGCGTCCTTGACCAGCGGCTCTGAGTATATATCTTCTTTCATCTTTTTCCTGTCTATCTTTGGCTCTTCTTTTGGAAGTGACAGGATCTTTAATTTAAGATTTTGTCCGGATATATTTTTCAGGATAGGTCTTATTACAGAGGCCTTGCTCTTTATGGAGTCGGCAAGCACTGACATTCCGCCGTTATATCCTATTGCGAGTTCTGTTGAGTTAATGTGTATGACCCTGGCTTCGGATAGTTTACACGCAAGCAGGTGGTCCTGGGCGTCTACTCCTTCAAGCAGCTTATGCCATACATCTTCCTTGTCGAGTTCAACAGCACCGCCTGATGACAGTGTCTCACTGTCTGCGGGCGTGCTCTCACCGGTACAGTCATTTTTCTTCTCATCTGGCGGGGCGGCTTTCTCACTGGATGCAGGCCTGTTCACAGGGGCCCCGGCAGGCCCTGCCGGACCGCCAAGTCTTTTTAAAATCTCCTCGATAGAGGTCATCCCCTGTATAAAGGAAGTCCTTAACAGACCAAGCTCAAGCGTATATCTCGGATTAACGGCGTTTCTGACCTCTCCTTCGAGCCTGAGAAGCTCTGTCAGAAGCAAAGTCAATTGCTCAATGCCGACTCCTGATGCCTGCTGCTTAAGCCTCTGCACCTCTTCCTGCGTAAACTCAAGCAGTCCCTCCGCGTCATCAGTGACTTTTACCACCGCTATGTTTCTGAAGTTCTCGACAAGTTCCCTGGTCAACTGCCTCAGATCACTCCCCCTGTCGGTCAACTCCTTTATCGTCGACAAAGTCTTCGAAATATCCCCTGACAGAATGCTTCCGCAGAGACCGGCCACGATCTCCGTTTCCGGCAGACCGAGCAGACCCTGGAGCTCCTCAGCGGTTATATCATTGCTGAAGGAATATGCCTGGTCCAGTAGGGTCAGTGCGTCCCTCATGCTGCCGTCTGCGGCCTTTGCGATCATATCCAGCGCAGCTTCCTCTATATGGATTTTCTCGGCGCCGGTGATTTTGCTAAGCTGTTCTTTTATTTTGCCTTTGGTCATTCTCCGGAAGGCATGGTGCTGGCACCTGGAGAGAATGGTCGGCAATATCTTCTTCGGTTCGGTAGTCGCGAAGATAAAAATAACATGGGGCGGCGGCTCTTCAAGCGTCTTTAAAAGCGCATTAAAAGCCGGCGTACTCAGCATATGAACTTCGTCGATTATATATATCTTGTATTTACTGCCGGAGGGCGCGTACTTTACGGTTTCTCGCAATTCCCGCACCGCGTCGACACCCGTGTTGGAAGCACCGTCAATCTCGATAACATCGACAGAAGACCCGGCGGTTATCGCCTTGCAGCTTGGACACTCCCCGCAGGGCTCGAAGTCCGTCAAATGCGTACAGTTGAGCGCCTTTGCCAGGAGCCTTGCTGATGTTGTTTTTCCCACTCCCCGGGGACCTGAAAATAAATAGGCGTGGACGATCTTACCGCTTGATAAGGCATTCTTGAATGTCTTGACTACGGATTCCTGCCCGACGAGGTCGTCAAATCTCTGTGGTCTCCATTTTCTCGCTAATACTATGTAACTCATAATTAACCGTTAGAACTGTTTAAACCGTTCAAACTGGTCGAACGGTTTAATGGCCGGGCCTTCAGGTAATCCTGCGGCACCCGGAATAACTGCTTACCGTTGCTCCCTTCCGGACCTGGCGGGGTTCACAGCATGCCGTTGCACAGGGCCCGAAGACCCGACCAAATCAGTTGTCAGTGATCAGTGAATAGCAAAAAACCAATGCCATGTGAGATTGATACTTATGTTTCTGTTAACTGACACTATCCACTATTCACTGTAAAATGTGCTTCGCACATTTTACATGGCGGAGAGGGAGGGAGTCGAACCCTCGAGACGTGTTAGCGCCTACACGATTTCCAGTCGTGCTCCTTCGGCCACTCGGACACCTCTCCAGATTAGCTCAAAAGTGAAGAAGCCAGAAGACAAAAGAAAAAACCAAATGCCTATTAATGTATAACTTTCAACTCCAAACTTTCAACTTCAGGGGTCTTATCCTTTTATTTTTGCACTTCCGATCTTCCGCGCTTCTGCACTCACCATTGGCTCCGCAAATGGTGCTGGCGGAGAGGCAGGGATTCGAACCCTGGGTACCTTTCGGCACAACGGTTTTCGAGACCGCCCCGTTCAACCGCTCCGGCACCTCTCCAAATACAGCTTGCAGGGGCGTATTGAAATACACCCCTACCGTCCATTAATGCTGGTAATGCACCCTCTATTATACAGATAAATCGTCCTGTCCGCGAGGGAGGCCCCAATTGTTTTGAATTATTGAATGTTGTATAAGGAATGTCACACGCAGCGGCATTCCCGTCCCGATGCATCGGGAGGAATCCAGTTTTTTTCTTCTGGATTCCGGGGCAAGCCCGGAATGACAAAAATATGGATATAGGACATTGCTTTTAAAGGTTTCGATAGCTCTAATAAATACCAATGCCGGTAAGCCCTCCCCGGGCTTACCGGCATTTCAGCTATTCAAAAACTAATATGTCAAGTTGCCTTCATCAGGCGCCTTTGCCCGCGGTCTCCTCCTCAAACTCCGCTTCGACAGTGTTATCATGCTCAGCATGTGTAGCCCCTCCGCCGCAGCTTCCGCTGCCGCATGAAGAGGCCCCCTGTTCTGCTGAAGCGGTCTTGTACATCTGCTCTGCCAGCTTATGAGTTGCGGTCGAAAGCGCCGCAACCGCCTCACGAATTTCCTCAGGGTTGTCAGAGCTGTCTTTCACTTTTCTGCATTTCTCGACGGCACTTTCGATGTCGTGCCTGTCTGATTCCGAAAGCTTGTCTCCATGTTCTCTTAAGGTCTTTTCAGCTGTATAAACAAGGTTGTCCGCTTCATTTCTGGCCTCAATCAGCTGCTTCTTCTTCCTGTCCTCATCAGAATGGGCCTCCGCGTCTCTTACCATCTTATCAATCTCGCTTTCTGATAGCCCGCTCGACGCGGTTATACGGATTGACTGTTCCTTGCCCGTTCCCTTGTCCCGGGCCGATACATGGAGGATTCCGTTTGCGTCAATGTCGAATGTTACTTCAATCTGGGGCATACCTCTTGGCGCCGGGGGAATACCGACCAGTTCGAAATTGCCCAGGAGCTTGTTGTCTCCGGCCATTTCCCTTTCGCCCTGGAACACGCGCACGCTCACAGCCGGCTGGTTGTCTGCTGCCGTTGAAAATACCTGGCTCTTCTTTACAGGTATCGTCGTATTCCGCTCGATCAACTTTGTGAACACCCCGCCGAGGGTCTCGATACCGAGAGAGAGCGGCGTCACATCAAGAAGAAGAACGTCCTTTACTTCGCCCTTAAGCACCGCTGCCTGTATTGCCGCACCTACTGCAACCGCCTCATCCGGATTTATGCCCTTGTTAGGTTCCTTGTTGAAGAACCCTTTTACCGCCTCGACCACCCTGGGGCCCCTTGTCTGGCCGCCAACAAGCAGCACCTCATCGATCTCCTTGACCGAAATCCCGGCATCTTTCAGCGCCAGTCTGCATGGTTCAAGTGAGCGCTGCACAAGGTCTTCGGTCAGCTGGTCGTATTTTGATCTCGTAAGCTTCATCACAAGATGCTTCGGACCGGATGCGTCCGCCGTGATAAAAGGGAGATTAATATCGGTTTCAACTGCTGTGGAAAGCTCTGTCTTTGCCTTTTCTGCTGATTCCTTCAGTCTCTGAAGGGCCATCTTGTCCTTTCTGAGGTCAATGCCCTGGTCTTTGCTGAATTCCGCGGTCAGCCAGTCAATGACTTTCAGGTCAAAATCGTCACCGCCGAGGAATGTGTCTCCGTTAGTTGATTTGACCTCGGTAATACCTTCCCCGATCTCAAGTATGGATATGTCGAATGTACCTCCGCCGAGGTCGTATACAGCGATCTTCTCATCCTTTTTGGAATCAGCTCCATACGCAAGTGATGCGGCGGTAGGCTCGTTTATTATCCTCAGTACATTAAGACCCGCTATCTTGCCCGCGTCCTTGGTGGCCTGCCGCTGGCTGTCATCGAAATATGCGGGTACGGTTATCACAGCGTCAGTGACCGTCTCTCCCAGATAATCTTCGGCAGCCTTTTTTAACTTCTGCAGGATCATCGCCGAAATCTCAGGCGGTGAATATCTCTTCCCCTTGATCTCTACATGCGCGTCCCCGTTCGGGGCCTCCACAATCTTGTAAGGAAGCTTCTTTATAGCATCCTGGACTTCCCTCGATTTGTACTTCCGGCCCATAAGTCTCTTTATTGAAAAGACTGTATGTTCGGGGTTGGTGATGGCCTGTCTTTTTGCCACCTGTCCCACAAGTCTTTCCCCCTTGTCCGTAAAAGCAACGACAGACGGGGTCGTACGGTTGCCTTCCTGGTTGGGGATAACAACCCGTTCCCCCTGCTGGACCACCGCAACTGCCGAGTTTGTGGTCCCAAGGTCTATGCCTATTGTTTTCGCCATATTAACATCCTCCTTTAAATTAATGAATTTCTATGCCTTGGCTTCCGAAACGTAGATCAGCGGAAGCCGGTCTATTCCTTTTTTTGTCGCTATCAGAAGCCGCGTCAGGTCTAATGCCGTGCTCTGGATTAGAGCATTGAATGCAACCGATCCGGCCTTTTTCTTGTCATTGTTACTCTCGCTGTCATTAATCATATATTTACTCGCTATGCTTGCCATTAAATAACCTCCTCTGCATGTCGACTCACTTTCATTCCCATGTGAAATCAGGATATATAACGCAAGGCATGTGCCAGAAGGATGAATAGTTTGATATCAAGAGGTTAGGTTATCAGATGACAAATGCAGGGGACAGGATGTCCTATGTTGAGATAGGCTATAATAGCCTAATGTTTCTTTTGGCCGGGTCTTTTCAGCAATAGTTCTTCGAGCTGGTCCTTTAAAGGCATCGGTCTGAATCCCAGGGAGTATGCTTTTGAGCTGTCAAGGGAGATGTCAGGGGGCCTTGGGGCT
Organism: Nitrospirota bacterium; assembly: GCA_040756635.1. Lineage (GTDB taxonomy): Bacteria > Nitrospirota > Thermodesulfovibrionia > UBA6902 > UBA6902 > UBA6902. The sequence goes on along the minus strand of JBFLYJ010000204.1, from coordinate 894 downwards.
GCCGTGGCCTTGTCTTTCTGTCGGCATCTAAGTAATCTCGCGTCTCTGATTCCTAATACACCCATCATCAGCAAACCAAAATTATACCGGGATATGCGTTCTCTTCCCCCAAGATGGACCAGTCCGTGAATCTTTTCGACGGCCAATAAAAGCCCCCCTGCAGCGGTCTGTCCGCTGACCGGTGTTCTGTATTCATCTTCAAACAGGCTTAGCTCCCGGCCTTCTTTGAAGGCCTTAAGCATTGTCTGAAAAAAACTCGACGCAGCAGGTCCGGGGTCGCCGAACATCAATGGCATACGGCATACCGCGGCACCAGGATATCTCTTCATAATCCCTACCTCTGCGAGCACTTTCTGTTCACCGTAGAGATTGACGGGACAAACCGGATCATCTTCACTGTATGGGGCGTTAAGTCCGTCAAACACCAGATCGGATGAAGTAAAGACAAAGGGGACATTATTGTCAGCGCAGAGCCCCGCTATATTGATCGGGGAATCGACATTGATCTTCCGGGTTGCCGCTTTATGCTGCTGACAATAGTCAGGACTGCTTAATGCCGCTGTATGAATCACCGCATCAGGTGAGATTTCCTTAAATACCTTTTTGAATTCCCTAAACCTCGTCAGGTCGGACCGGACGATTTTCACCCCTTTGATCTTAACCGGATGGGTAAAGACCGTTCCGAAGATTTCCCAGTTGTTACATGCCTCACGGCAGATGTTCCATCCCAGAAAACCGCTGGCGCCTGTTAATAATAATTTTTTACCCCCCTTTATTCCCCCCTTGCCAAGGGGGGAGTTAGAGGGGTCGGGATTCTTTGTAACTTTTTTATTCATATGAGTCGGTTATTTTATTTTATAAATCGTAAAATATAAAATGAATATAAGTTTTACC
>JBFLYJ010000203.1:0-6153 GCA_040756635.1 Nitrospirota bacterium | reverse complement strand
CTTCCTTGGATATCCCCGTTATCTTTTTCCCTGACTTAGGGAGATGTTTTTGCAAAAAGTAGGTGCTCAAAGGTCTGATATCTTCACGCCGCTCGCGAAGAGGTGGAATGAATATCTCCATTACATTCACCCGGTAGTAAAGGTCCTCCCTGAACCTGCCTTCAGCGATAAGGTCTTTTACATTCCGGTTGGTCGCCGCGATGAACCTCACGTCCACCCTGATCGGCCTGGTACCACCGACTCGGAAAAATTCCTCTTCCTCGATGGCCTTCAGCAGCTTTGCCTGAAGGGACGGCGTCAGCTCGGAAATCTCATCAAGGAAAAGCGTCCCGGTGTCGGCTATCTCTACAAGCCCCCGCTTTGCGGTCACCGCTCCGGTAAACGCGCCTTTCTCGTGGCCGAAGAGTTCGCTGACCAGGAGTTCTTCCGTGAGGGTCGCGCAATTTATCGACAGAAACGGTCTGTCCGCGCGTCTGCTTGTGAAATGGATTATTTTGGAGATAAGGTTTTTTCCGACTCCAGTCTCACCGGTAAGGAAAATATTGACATCAGAATGCTTCATGCTCTCTATCGTATCAAGTATTTTCTTCATGCCCCCGCTTTTGGCGATGATCGTGACATTCTTCTCCATTCCGAGGTAGGTGCGGAGGGCGAGGTTGTCTTTTATTAGCGACTTCTGCTCGCTGATTTTTTTCACACGGATCACAAGCTCGTCCAGGTCGAAAGGTTTAGTGATGTAGTCGACGGCTCCCTTTTTCATCGCCTCTATAGCAGAGCTTATGCTGCCGAAACCGGTTATGACGATTACCTCCGTGTCAGGATGCGCGGTTTTTGTTTTCTCGAGCAGCTCGATTCCGGAAAGAAAGGGCATTTTTATATCGGTTATCAGGACATCAAACTTCTCCTCTTCCAGTCGGGCATGCGCCTGCGCGCCGTCCGTAACGGTCCGGACCTCGAAACCCTCTTCTTCCAGGGTCTCTTTTATATTGTTAAGGGTAATTTCCTCGTCTTCTGCAACCAGGACTCTAAACGACATGGTGTTCACTCCTTACCGGCAGCGTTATGATAAAAACAGTCCCTTTTCCTTCCCCGCTTTCCACCTTTATCCTGCCGTTGTGTTTCTGAATTATATTGAAAACAATCGCGAGCCCCAGCCCCGTGCCCTTGTCTTTCGTAGTATAAAAAGGTTCAAATATCTTGTCCACTATACCGGAGGGGATCCCCATCCCGGTATCGGCGATCCGAATAGAGACGATGTCGTTTAAAGGTTCGACCCTGACGGTCAGGCTGCCCTGTCCCGACATGGCCTCCACAGCATTGCTGAACATGTTGATGAAGACCCGTTCAATCTGCTCCTGGTCAGCCTGGATATTCAGTGAGGGAACGCTCGACTCAAGAGTGAAGATGACGTCCCTGGCATTCATTGTGTCGGCCAGCCGGTTATATACCCCGGACAACAGCGCGGTCAGCTCAAATTCCCTGTACTGAGGCTCCCTGCCTCGCGCAAACTCCAGAAGGTCTCCCACTATTCGCTTTACCCGCATTGTCTGGTCGAAAATGTCGTCAAGCCCCTTCTTAATCGAGGGAGAGCATTCATCCCCCGATTTTTTCAGCAGTCTCTGCGCGGTCGTGTATATATTATTTAATGGATTGTTCAACTCGTGAGCTACCCCCGAAGCGAGAGTCCCGATGGAGGCGAGTTTCTTGTTGTGGAGCAGTTCCCTGTTTTTTTCATTCAGCTGCTCGTCCCGCGCGATCAAATCTTTTTCCATATTAATGAACGCACTGATAAGGACTCCCACCTCATCGTGCCCGGACGGGATCACAAGTGACGAAAAATCCCCTTTGCCCGCCTTTTCAACTGCATTAGTCAGTATCTTCAGTCGTCTTACTATGTTGTGGCTGATTATAATAAACGCTCCGACACCGACGAACAGAAACAGGGGGAACAGAGACAAGACGGCCAGCCGGGTCATGTTGATATATTCATGGACTTTTTCCCTTGCTGATTTGTCTATGTCCTTTGAGATGGTTAAAATCTCCTCCCCGGTCCTCCTCAGGGAGGTGATTTCAGTGTCTATCTCTCTGAGGGTGACTACTGCCTGACTGTCCGGCTGAAGAAGGAATATCCTGCTGAAAATATCCATGACAATAAGAGGCCTTTCAAGAAATGCTGATTCGATAAGCGGGAAAAAACCGGAATGTTTTATCAGAAGCGGCTTCAGCGCGTTGAATTCCTTCCGGAAATTCCCGTAGCTCGCTTCAATTCTGAGAAAATTCTTTTCATATTTCAGAATCTCATCCTCAAGGCCGTGCAGTTTGTCCGAGTCATAATAGTCTTTTGCCTGCCCGAATATGGTCTTCAGGTCGTTTATGTATTGGTGCACCGCATTGATTTCCATGACGTCTCCGTAGAGGAAGAAATTCTTTTCGTGTCGGCGGAGCTGGAGGGTCTTGCTTCTCAGTGTGTCGGAGAGTTCCAGAAATCGTATCTCTTCTTTTATTTCGATGAAGTTGGTATATCCGAGGACCACAAGCACGGTTATTATCACCGCACTCAAGAGAAAGCCGAAGATTATTTTTTGCTGCAGAGACATGCTCTATAATATCATCGTGCCAGGAAAATTAATAAAAAAAGAAAAATTAAATCACAGGGCGGATTAGTTTCTACTGCCACCTCTTTACTTGACCACGAGGACGGGACACCGGGCGTGACCGATGACCCTTGCCGTGACGCTTCCCATGAAGATTCTCGTAATGCCTGTCCTGCCGTGTGTCCCCATGACGATCGTATCGGCATTGATCTGTGAAGCCAGATCAGTGATTACCTGGTATGGTTCACCCTGTCTGACGAATATCTCTGCGGGCACTCCGGCGGCTGTTATCCTCTGCCTGATTTCTTCAAGATATGACCTGGACTTCTCGATCATCTTGTCCAGTATTCCGGGGGCCAGCGCCTCGAATTCATCCGTTACGTCGACAACGTTTACCACGGACAGACTGCCGTCATATGACTGGGCGTAATTGATTGCCTCCTGAAGCGCGGCTTCACTGTCCCTTGAACCGTCTGCGGCAACGAGTATGTTTTTCCATCCAAGAGAAGAGCCCCTCGGCACTACGAGTATCTTCCCTCCGTAATGACCGATTACCCTGGCGGTAACGCTGCCCATGAGCGCCCTCTCGAGGTGACTTTTTCCGCGTCTTCCAAGCACTACCAGTTCGCATCTCTCTTCTTCGGCGACATCGATGATTTTCAGGTAGGGGTCGCCTTCTTCCAGTCTTGTCTTTATGGATGCATGGGCCGCTTCGGCTATTTCACGGGCCTCTTCGAGTATTTTTTCACCCGGGCCCTGAAGGATACTGCTTATGTTGCTTACGCCGATAAGTGAAAGGTCCCCCTGATAAGGAGGATTGATCGCCACCACTGTCAACCATTTCTTGCCGTCAAACGCGAGTTTAAACGACTCTGTCAGTGCGGACTTGCTCGCCTCAGACCCGTCCAGCGCCACCAGTATTTTGTTGTACTTTCCCACTTGCATACCCCCTCTGTTTATAGTCCCTGCAGGTCAGATCCGCAAGAAGTGACAGTCATAAACCCATATGAGTGTCTATATTAAATGATACTTCACTGGCTGTCAATTTGCTTTAGGTGAAAACACAGTTCTTTGCAGAGTCTTCTGGTGGGCCCCTTTGATTGAACTGAGGTTCTCTTCCGCTTCTTTAAGTATACTGGCCGCCTTTTCATGCTCTCCGGCTTCCGCAAAGGTTATTGCCATCGATATCAGATCATCAACAGTCAGATGGATCTTGTCCTTAAGCTGGACCGCGGCCAGCCCGAGAATGGCGTCTTCGTTCAAAATCTGTCTGGCAGTTGCGGCTTCACCCGCTTCTGCAAATGCTACTGCTGCCATTGTGTTCTCGAATATCCTCGAAAGTTTGCTCACTTTTGACCTCCTTTTTCCGTTATGAATGGTTCGGCTTTAATACCACAGCCTTTCTCGCGGTCAACCTTTTTCTCAGGCTGCTATTCCCGCACTCTTCCTTCAGAATGGAAATAGCGGTTTCCGCTTCACCTGCCTCAGCAAATGACACCGCGGTCATTATACCTTCCAGTCTTCTGTATAATCTCGTTAGTCCTTTCATCTTTTTACCTCCCTGTTATTGTTTCTATATGTAGATGATCAAAGGACGTGCCAGGATGTAACTTCCTGAATTTAAAACTTAGAGGATAAAAGGAGCGGGATTATACTGTTTCAGGATTAAACGGGGCTGAACAGATTTGAAATGGAAGCTTAACTCTCTTTACCGCCGAGGATACGCCAGAGACTGGTCCTTGAGATGCCGAGCAGTTCAGCGGCCTTGGACTTGTTGCCTTCACAATACTCAAGCACTTTTTCGGCGTATACCTTGCTGATCTCATCCAGGTTTCGGATCCTGTTGGGGTCTATGGTCTCGACCTGGAACAGCTTGATCGTCTGAGGGAGACTTTCAGGCCTGATCTGAGATGTCTTTTCCAGGATCACGGCCCGTTCGATTATATTCTCAAGTTCCCTTACATTGCCGGGAAATCCGTATGCCATAAGCATCTCGACGGCCTCACTGCTGATGGAGGTTATTTTTTTGTTTGCCTTTTTCGACTGTTTCTCCAGGAAATGCGTGCTGAGTGGTATGATGTCTTCTTTCCGTTCCCTCAGAGGGGGGATGTAGATGTCCATAACGTTCAGGCGGTAATAGAGATCTTCCCTGAACTTCCCTTCCGATACAAGGACATTGATGTTCTGGTTCGTGGCGGCGATGAATCTGACGTCGACTTTAATAGGTCTTGTACCGCCGACCCTCAGAAATTCGCGGTCCTCTATGACCTTCAGCAGCTTGGCCTGAAGGGTCGGGGTCATCTCGGCAATCTCGTCCAGAAAAAGGCTGCCCTTGTTGGCGATCTCGACCAGCCCCTGTTTTGTCGCGACGGCGCCGGTAAACGCGCCGCGTTCATGGCCAAACAGTTCGCTTGCCAGAAGCTCCTCCGTGAAGATAGCGCAGTTAACCGCCAGAAAAGGCCTCTCCTTTCTCAGTCCCGAATAGTGGATCAGCTTTGCCACGAGGCCTTTGCCGACACCGCTTTCACCGGTCAGCAGTACGTTGCAGTCCGACCCCGTGATGCTGTTGATAATATCGATCACCTTTTTCATCATCCGGCTCTTCGCGATGATCGGAGTGTCTTTGCCCAGCCCCAGGGATATTTTAAAGGCGATGTTCTCTTTCTCGAGTCTCTTTATGTCCTGGATCTTCTTTACCTTCAATCCGAGTTCATCTAGGTTGAAAGGCTTGGTCACATAATCGAACGCGCCTTTTTTCATGGCATTGACCGCCGACTCTATGCTTCCAAAGCCGGTAATGATGATCACTTCCATGTCTATGCCCTTTGCTTTTACTTCATCAAGCAGAGTCAATCCGTCCATCCCGGGCATTTTTATATCAGCGATAAGGAGGTCGAAGTGTTCCTTTTCGAGTTTCTTGAGCGCTTCGAGACCGTTACCTACCCCGGTGATTGAATAGCCGTCCTGCTGAAGTGTATAGATAAGGTGTTTAAGTGTTATTTCTTCATCTTCGGCGATTAATATTTTCAATTTCTTTCCCTTTTATTAAATCAGCTGTTTTATCCAGGCAGTGTTATGGTAAAAGTCGTCCCTTCACCTGGTCTGCTGCTTACTGAAATCTCTCCGTTATGCTTCCCTATTATACCGTAAACTATCGCCAGTCCCAGACCGGTGCCTTTTTCCTTTGTCGTAAAGAAGGGATCGAATATTCTGGCGATATCTTCAGGTGTAATGCCTTTACCGGTATCAGAGATATCAATGCGGACGGAGCCGTCGGCCCTGTATATTTTGATCCCCAGTTCGCCGCTTCCCTGCATGGCGTCAATGGCATTGCTGAAAAGGTTGATAAATACCTGTTCCAGAAGATGCCTGTCTGCAAGGATATCGATATTTTCAGGCCCATGAAACTGGAACCTGATACCTGATGCCTGGCCGGAACTCGTCATCTGTGACATTACTTCTTTGATTACGTCCACTACATTGGTATTTTTCAGTTCAGGGGCCTTTTCCCTGGCAAATTCCAGCAGATCGCTTACGATGCGCTTGACCCTGAGGGTCT
>JBFLYJ010000202.1:0-6163 GCA_040756635.1 Nitrospirota bacterium | reverse complement strand
TGCGTGCGATAAACAAGAGGCAGGCTTATTATTGAGAATTACCTTATATAATTACAATGCGCTTATCGCAAATGCCAGAGGGATGGGATAGATCCCCGGCTTTGAGTCTGCTGATAAATATAATCTCAGGCTGAGTTCTTTTGTCTCATACTTCATGCCTTGGTGAGGCATATGTATTTCCTCATATTCATTTGAAATTATATAAGAGTTATGCTTATCAATTAAATTGATTTTTTCAAGCTGCCGGTTATTGAAGGCAAAGGTCATCAGATAACCGTTATGAGAATTAGTCCAGACTGAATAACTTAAAGCGTGAGCGATATCAATATATCCTTTATCGATATCCTCCGGAGTGACGGTGTAACTGTTTTCCTGATGAAGAATCTCATATTTTGCTGCCGCTATAACATGCGCGCTCACATGGACAGACCCCTGAAATTCATTGCAATAAACGTTTTTCGAAATCATGATCAGGGCAGCAGTTAATATAATGAAAGATATTTTTTTCATTTTATTTTGTATTGGGTAATGCTATTTCAGTGCCAGACCGTATGTGGCTGAATTCAAACACTATTAATTTTGCTCCATAAAAAAACGGGCGGTTATGGCATGAATCCCATGGGTGATATCCCCATCAGCCAGGTGATCTATCATTTTGATTTATCAGTATATATATTGCTGGTGTTTGCTATTTAGCGAAAGAATATGCTGAATCTGCTATGGGGCGATTACGCCCGCTCTAATGTATTTGATGTAATGCTATTTCTGATTCAAACCGTACTTGGAAAGTTTCCGTCCTAACGCCCTTCTGCTAATACGGAGCAGGGAGGCTGCGTTTGATTTATTCCCTCCGGTTACCATGAGTGCCTGCTGGATATGGTTTTTCTCCATCTCTTCAAGCGGGATGACAGAGGCAGGCTTCTGTTTCGTAATACCTGACAGATATGAAGGAAGGTCCTGAGATCTGATGAAATTAACTGTTGTAACAAGAACGGCGCGCTCAAGAATGTTCTCGAGTTCCCTGATACTGCCGGGCCAGTCGTAGGACATTAATATGCGTTTTACATCCATGGTTATGCCCCGGATATTTTTACCGAGCTTTTTATTGAGACGGTTAAGAAAGAACCTGCAGAGCAGAGGAATGTCTTCCTTTCTTTCCCGTAAAGGAGGGACCGTCAGAGTCACGACTGATAAACGGAAAAAAAGGTCCTCACGGAAATTCCCCTTTCTGACCTCCTCGGCAAGATCAACGTTGGTCGCTGCGATGATCCTGCAGCCGGCTTTCATGGACCGCGTGCTTCCAACACGTCTGAACTCATTGTCCTGAAGCACGCGCAGGAGATGGGGCTGGAAACTCAGCGGCATATGACCTATCTCGTCAAGAAAAATCGTCCCTTTCCCGGCGGCCTCGAAAAGGCCTTCCTTGTTGGACACCGCGCCGGTGAAGGCCCCTTTGACATGCCCGAAGAGTTCGCTCTCGATAAGGTTCTCGACCAGTCCGCTGCAGTTGCATACGATAAACGGCCCGTCAGATGCCGGACTCAGATTATGGACCGCCCTGGCCAGCACCTCTTTCCCTGTGCCTGTATTCCCCTGGACCAGCATGGTACGGTAATAAGGGGCTATCCTTTTTATCAGGGTGAATATATCAAGGACTTCGGGGTTCTTGCTCACCATATCATTAAATATATACTTCTCATTAAGGGCTGTTTCCATCCGGAGGATTTCCTTGCGGTAATGATCGAGGTCCCGGGTCTTTATGACTATCTCCCGGACCCGCCCGGAGTCAGGAGGCGTTCCCAGGCAGGCGGTCGCGCCGCACTTGACCGCTTCGACTGCCTGCAGGTCATCTCCCCCGGCGCCCACACATATAATTTCGAGCCGCGGATCAAGCTGTTTTATTTTATTTATGGAAAGGGTGACGTTGTCACCGGTGAACCTGCATGAACTGAGAAAAAGCATATCGAGATACCCCTTGGATATCTCTTCCAGGATGTCTACTCCCTGATGAAGGACGAATACCTCGACCTCTTCTTCAAGGAGGACCGGCATTATCAGTCTGCTGATGTCCTCATCTAAATATAATAGTGCCTTGAGTTTCATGTTCGATTGATGCTGACTTGATGTGAAAGTGTTTTCTTCCGGGTAAGACTCAATGGTATAAATGATAACAACTCTTCTGAATTTCTACAATACAAAACTGACTGAAAAGACGGCGGATATTAAGAACACCGCGTCATGTTGACTTACCTTCTGTGTATCCTTAAACTTATTGATCATGAAGAAAGACATCGTCAACATAATGCAGATAGCCCTGGAACGTCTTAACGCCGGATGGGCAATAGCACTTCCTGACACAGAGGTTGAAATCCCTAAGGACGAGGCAGTGGGAGACATCGCGACCACAATTGCGATGAGGCTCACCAAATTGCTGAAAAAACCGCCGAGACATATTGCGGAGGAAATCGTCACAGAAATCGGTAAGATGAAACCGGACTTTATAGAGCATATTGATATTGCAGGCCCGGGATTCATCAATTTCAGGTTTAAGCGGGAGTACCTTCACCAGGAACTGCGGTCCATTCTTCAGGAAGGGCATTCGGTCCTGAAGTCTGACATCGGGAAAGGCACCCGGATACAGGTTGAATTCGTGAGCGCCAATCCCACGGGCCCGCTGCATATCGGGCACGGCAGGGGGGCCGCAGTCGGCAGCGCTCTGTGCAATATACTTAGGGCCGCGGGGTATGATGTGCAGAAGGAGTTCTATATAAATGATGCGGGCCTGCAGGTGAAGCTGCTGGGACGGTCAGTTTACGCCCGTTACCAGCAGCTGCTGGGCAATGATGTTCCCTTCCCTGAAGACGGATATAAAGGTGACTATATTGAGGACATCGCGAAAGACATCCATAAGCAGAAAGGCGACCATTATCTGAACGTCCCGTTTGAGCAGTGTGCGGAGGCTGTTACAGACTACGCGTATAAAATGATGCTTGCCAACATTGAAGGTGACCTTAGGGACTTTGGGGTTGTCTTTGATAACTGGCAGAGTGAAAGGGCGCTTTATAAAAAGTCTGAAGCCGGAAGTCGGAAGTCCGAAGTCGGGGACTCCATATCCGACCTGACGGACCGCGGGTACATGTATGAGAAGGATGGTGCAGTGTGGTTTAAGTCCTCTCTCTTCGGGGATGACAAAGACAGGGTGGTGATTAAACAGGACGGCGAATATACTTACTTTGCCTCTGACATAGCCTATCACAAGAATAAACTGAACAGGGGATTTGATACAATTATTGATATATGGGGTGCGGACCATCACGGGTACATCCCGAGGATCAGGTCGGTGCTTGAGGCCTTTGATCTTCCAAAGGACAAATTCAGGGTGATACTGATACAGATGGTGTCTCTTCTCAGGCATGGGGTGCCGGTGCAGATGTCAAAGCGCGCAGGGGCCTTTATCACCCTCCGTGAGGTCATTGACGAGGTCGGTCCGGACATCACGAAATTTATATTCCTCACGAGAAAAGCCGACAGCCAGCTTGATTTCGACCTTGACGTTGCAAAAGAACAGTCGTCTGAGAACCCTGTATTCTACGTCCAGTATGCTTACGCCCGTATTTCAAGCCTGTTCCGGATGGCGGAAGAAAAAAATATCGGTTTTCAGGATGCAGGGGCAGGGCGATGCCTTGACCTGCTGAATGAGCCTGAAGATGTCCTGCTTATAAAAAAGCTCCTCCAGTACCCGATGGTTTTTGAGGGCGCTGCCCTTGCTTTTGAGCCGCACCGTATTACTTATTATCTACAGGAGCTGGCTGGAGTCTTCCATGCATATTACTATAAACACAGGATCATAACGGATGATCAGGAGCTTACCCTTGCGAGACTCGGTCTCTGTATGGGTGTAAAGACCGTGCTTGATGAAGGACTGAAGATCCTCGGGGTCAGCGCTCCTGAAAGAATGTAACGCAAATTCATAAGTGCAAAAGAGCGGAAGTCGGTGGCTGCTGCACTTCAGTTCTGCTGACTTCTGTACTAATAGACCGGAGGTTTATTATGGAATATGTTATCGCATTGACCATTCACGTAATATCGATAGTAATCTGGATAGGGGGAGTGGCATTTGTGACGCTTGTGACCTTCCCCATGATCCTGCGCATGGATAAGTCGCTCGAGATGGTGATGGTCTTTCAGGGCGTGGAGCACAGGTTCGGAAAGATCGCCAAGGTCATGGTGATACTTGCCGGACTGTCGGGGCTTTATCTGATCACCGTCAAAGGACTGAGCGTCGGAGTATGGATAATGATTGTCCTTTGGGTCGTCTATGCTTCACTCCTGTTCGGTCTCGAGAAAATAATTTTCGCAAAGCTCTTCTCCAGACCGGGTGCGCAGGCTGACATGAAGACTGTCTTCAACGCCCTCCAGATATTCCACTGGGTCGTGCTTGGACTGAGCCTGTCCGCCATCGCCGCCGGGATTTATGCCGGGCATTATTAAGATATGAAATAATAATCCGTAACGTTGCATAACCCGGAAAGTCTGCCTTGCGGTAAAACCTTTACAATACGATATGATATTGGAATGAGACTTCGAAGGAAGGACCAACGGTCCGTGTAATTCGTATAGATAACTTTATGCTTTTTTGAGTCTAACTAAGGGGACATAGAAGGAAAATACACCGAATGCAATCGAAATTCAGCTTTGCAGTAAGCAATACGGACGGCGGTGCCCGTCTCGGTCAGATTCACACACAGCGCGGCATAATCAACACCCCGGCCTTCATGCCTGTCGGCACAAACGGCTCTGTCAAGGCCATGAACCCCGATGAGATGAAGGAACTGGGTGCGGATATTCTTTTGTCCAATACTTACCATTTATATCTCAGGCCGGGGCATGAGGTCATCAGAGAGGTCGGAGGGCTTCACAAATTCATGAAATGGGAAGGCCCCATCCTTACGGACAGCGGAGGTTTCCAGGTATTCAGTCTTTCGCCTCTTAGAAAAATCAGGGACGATGGGGTGGAGTTCCGCTCCCACATTGACGGCTCTCTGCATTTTCTCACACCAGAACTTGTCATGGAGATACAGGCAGCTCTCGGTTCTGACATCGCGATGGTATTTGATGAATGTACGCCGTATCCGGCGACAAGGGAATATACCCTGAAATCACTGAAGCTGACGACGGAGTGGGCGAAGAGATGCAAAAAAAATGTAGGGGTGCAGGCCCTCTTCGGCATTGTCCAGGGCGGAGTCTATCCCGACCTGAGAAAGCAGAGCGCTGAGGAATTAATTGAACTCGACTTTGACGGTTACGCACTTGGCGGACTCAGTGTCGGTGAACCTAAACAACTGATGTATGAGATGATCAATTACACGACCCCGCTCCTGCCTCAGGACAAACCCCATTACCTTATGGGCATTGGAGACCTTATGGATGTCCTTGAGGCCGTGGCCGCCGGCATCGATATGTTTGACTGCGTGATGCCGACAAGGAACGCGCGAAACGGCACCTTGTTTACGAGTCAGGGGCGGATCAGCATTAAACGCGAGGAATTCAAAAAGGATCCCGGCCCCCTTGACCCGGATTGTACCTGCTATACATGCAGAAATTATTCGCGGGCGTTTCTCAGGCATATGTTTATGAGCAGGGAGATACTTTCGATGAGACTGAATTCCCTGCACAATCTATATTTCTTTATGGAATTTTTCCGCAGAATGCGGGACGCGATCAGAAAGGGAGAATTCGACCGGTTCCGGAAGGAATGGACTCCGGTTTTGCGGAACAATTTTCATGAGGGGTAAAAAGTGTCAGTGAATAGTGTCAAACTCACCTGTCCAAGATAGTGCATTAACGAGGCCGAACACCTCATAAACACAATGAATCGACGATTTATTGACAGGGCAGCTTTATTTTGCAAATTAGATTATTTCGGTTCATACTGCTGAAATGCTTTGATAGTAGAGTTAATTTCTTTTTTTAAGGTGTCGGCATTGTGCTTATTCGGCATTCGGCCTCTCCTATTTATATTATTTGGGATAGCAGAGAGAAAAGATATTTTTTACTGACACTGACCACTGACACTAAGTTTGTTTCCTCCCCCCGTCTGTTATAATTATCACATGAATATCCTCATTACCGGCGGCACCGGCTTTATCGGTTCACCCCTCAG
>JBFLYJ010000201.1:0-6181 GCA_040756635.1 Nitrospirota bacterium | reverse complement strand
GCTCCTCGAGATGCACGGGATAACATTCAACAATCTTATAGCCCTGCATAACTCCCCTATAGGACGCTTGAGGAGGACGACCCCCATTGATGAAATAAATGCGTTCGAGCAGGAGCTCCAGAATAAATTCAACCCGAATGCCGTGACAACGGCCATGTGCAGGCACATTGTCAACGTCTCATATGACGGAAAACTATATGACTGTGACTGCAACCAGATGTCGAAGGTTGAGATAGGGCGGGACGTGTCCACGCTGGATAACTTTGACTATGACCGCCTGAGCAGCAGGGATGTTATTACGACGCAGACGTGTTTCATCTGTACGGCGGGATCGGGGACATCATGTTTGCCGAGCAACGGCGAACATCAGGAATGCTCTTCGTCAGGCGCTTCTTCGTCGACTTCCTCATGCTGCGCTGCCTCCACGTCCTCGTCATCAGCGTGCGGCGCAACTGCGACCGCGGCGGCCCCGGCCTGCAACGATTCCGATATTAGACGTCTGGTCAACTACGATGAGGTAAAGAGCCCGAGGGTCAGGGAGATTTTCGACCAGCTGATAGCGGGCTTCCACAAAGTGCTTCCTGTCTACAGGGTGAAAAGCTTTGTCGAAGATCCAGAGTGGATGGAGACCTACCATCAGCAGATAATGCACAAATTCGTGCCTGAACACATGGACTACAAGACACTTATGCTTGTCGAGTTCGCCGCGGACGTGGCCGCGCGTTGGGAGTACTGCATAGGAGGCGCTTATGACCAGTGCCTGGCCGCTGCGGGAATAACCCCTCTTCAGATAAACAAGACCATCAAGCTGGTGTCCGCCTGCACGGCCTTCTCGTACCTTGAGGCCGCATTTGACGTATTTTCACAGCCGGATGAAGAACTGTTTTTCATGGGGCTGATTAATCCTGAGGAAGTGAAGGACGGAAAGATACAAAAGATATATGAAGAAGCCAGGGAGATCTTCGGCAAGGTGCCGGAATTATATCGCGTCAGGTCGCTTGTGGCCGATCCCGGCTGGATGGAGGTGTTTCACGACAGCGTCAAACTCTACTTCAGCCCCGATGTACTCGACCTGAAGACAATCCATCTTATTTGCATTGGAGCACTCACAATCCTGAAGTCGAACAACGGTGTGAAGAGGCACGCCAAACTCGCCCTGAAAGCAGGTGTAACGCCTGAGGCAATATCAGAGGCGATCAGGGGCTGCTATGTAAACGCGTATGTATTCAACACATCCGCGGGGTTCGGGATGTTCAAATACTCGCAGGACTAGCCCCTTCTTGTTCCTCCCCTTATTGAAGGGGAGAACGGATGGTGCTAAAAAGAGTTACTAATAAGTTCTTTAGAATGATGTCATTCCCGCAAGCGAAGCGCGTCGGGAATCTTTCTAAAAACAAAGAGAGATTCCGGATACCCAAACATCGGGTACAGGCCGGCCGGAAGACCATTCTGCCGTCATTCCCGCGCAGGCGGGAATCCAGTTTTACAGGAACCTGGATCCCCGTTTTCACGGGGATGACAGACAGGGGCATATTATCCTGAGAGATGGTTAATTTTGCATAAGGAGGCGATAATGCCGGAGGACAGATTTTTTAGTGATGAAGAATTAAGAGAACTCACCCGTCAGGAAATGGACGTTGTGGAAGAGAGGCTGAAGGGTGATGAAAAAGGTTTGCTGGCGTTAAAGGACCTTGAGAAGTACAGGCTCGCTGTGATGTATACGTACATGGACTTCACAGGGATGGCGCTCGCCTATATACAGGAAAAGCTGGGTACCGAGGGCTTTGAGGATTGCTGCAGGCGGTTCGGAGACCACTACATGAAAGACTGGTATCTGCAGAACCGCAGGGGCGAGTGGATGAAGGCATGGAAGGACGGGACGAGCAGGGAAATATTCAGGATCATGATAAAGGAATTCGCATCGCTGATGAGACAGCAGTCCGGAAAGGGCTTCAGGTCCGTTGAGGAGGATGACGAGAAAATTATCTTTACCGTGGACCCCTGCAGGAGCGGCGGCAGGTTCAGGAGACAGGGAATGTATCGTCCTCCTCTAAACTGGCCGGTGATAAAGGAGCCGTGCCCGCTGACATTCGGAATACCGGACTTCCCATACTACTGCGGTCACTGCGCGGTAGTGCATTCCCAGATACCTATTGAACTGGACGGCGCAATGTGGCCGGTGATGCTTCCGCCGCAGAAGGACGACGACCCCTGTGTATTTCTTTTTTATAAAGACCCGAAGGACTGCCCGGAGGAATATTACGCGAGGGTGGGCAAGGAAAAGATTCTGAAATAGATATTTCGGAAGTAATAAGCCGTCGGATCTAGGGAAAAAGGGGAAAACGGTTTTTACATTATCGGCTTAAAGGGGGTGATGCCGTATAGGGAATTAAGTACGTGTCGGATCAAATTAACAATCTAAAACCAGTGAAAACCGGAGGGAAGTATGAAGAATAAATTAACTGTAATTGCAGCTGTATTAATTGTACTGGCTGTTGTCACGGCCTGCCCGGCGCTTGCCAAAGAGACCTATAAGATAGGTGTGGCCGCGCCGCTGACAGGAGGACTCGCTTTTTTGGGTGAGGGCATAATGAACGGTATCAAGATGGCGCAGGAGTCGGTCGGCGATACGAAATATAAATACGAGGTCATCTTTGAGGACAACCAGCACGACCCGAAAGTAAGCGTGACCCTGGCCAACAAGTTTTTCGACGTTGACAAGGCCGACGCCATAATCACTATCGGCGACGAATCAGGCCCCGTTGTTTCTCCTATCGCTACTGCGAAAGACAAGATACATATGGCGATCGCGGTCCAGAGATACATTGCGAAAGGATACAACAATTTCATGCACTGGACCCCGGCCGATGAGCAGACAACCCTTCTGATCAGCGAGATGAAAAAGAGGGGCGTTAAAAAGGTCGCCGCTTTCAGGTCGAGGTACGTCGGTTTCGTGGAACTCTTTGAGTCCTTCAAAAAGAACCTCAAGGGCTCAGGCATAGAGCTGGTTTCAGACCAGGTCCATGATGCCACCGCAGTCGATTTTCGCAGCCAGATCGCCATGGCTAAAAAGAAGAACCCCGATATATACCTGCTCCTCACTCTGCCGCCGGCCCTCGAGATCGTGGCCAAGCAGCTGAAAGAGGCGGGCGAGACAAAACCTTTGACCTCCTGTGAGGCCTTCGGTATTTCGCCGGAAGCGTCGCTTTTCGAGGGGGAATGGTTTATAGCCCCGGCCGGCGCCCAGGGATATTACAGGGACGCATACAAGGCAAGATACGGAAGCGAGCCGCCGATGGCAACAGGAAACGCAATCGATATCTTCGAACTCATTGTAAGGGCTGTCGAGAGCACGAACACCAAATCAAAGCCTAGCGCCAAGCAAGTCTCCGATGAACTTCATAAGATCAAGTACCATCATGGGGCCCTCGGCATAATGCACATCGACAAGGACGGTGTTGTGGTCACAAAACCGCAGCCCCAGCTTATCAAAGACGCAAGGCCCACTCCGCTGTATGACGAGAACGGGTTGATGATAAGCAGCAAGTAGTTTTGATTGAATTACTACGGGACGGTCCGTTGCGACCGTCCCGTAATTAATCCTGTCAGGAATCGACCATGGACATATGGGCGCAGATAATTATTAACAGTATTATTACCGGGGCCATATATGCCTTGATTGTTCTCGGTTTTAATCTTATTTACTGGGTGACGAAGTTCTTCAACATCGCGCACGGCGTATATGCCGTTGTCGCGGCGTATACTGTCTATTTCATGTATACGACAAAAGGTTCCAATGTTTATCTGAGTATCATCGCCGCCATCCTTGCGGCCGGACTTGCCGGACTGCTCTCAGACAGGTTTGTCTTTCTGCCGCTCCGTAAAAGAACCGCGTCGGGGATGACGATGTTCGTCGCTTCCCTCGGTATATTTACCGTCCTGCAAGCGGTGGTCGCGCTGATATTTACCAACCAGTACAGGATGCTGAGAAAAACATACACTGCCGGAAAGACATTTAATATACTGGGCGGGGTCATTACCGAAACACATTGCATAGTCATTATCGTCGTTTTTGTTACACTGGCCGTCCTTATTATATTGAGAGACCGGACAAAGTTCGGCAGGGCGGTCAAGGCCATAGGCGACGACGAGGAGGTGGCGAAGATCGTGGGGATCAATACCAACAAGATTATCGCCACTGTTTTTTTCATCGGCGCAGCGTCGACCGGGATCGGCGGTATACTCATCGGATTCGATACCGGGATGATGCCTGCTTCAGGGATGTCGCTTCTTTTAAATGCCGTGACCGCCTCGATAATCGGGGGCGCAGGCAATATTTTGGGAGGACTTCTGGGTTCCTTTATGCTCGGTTTTGCGCAGAACGCCTCGGTCTGGTGGATATCCGGTGAGTGGCAGGACGCAATAGCATTCGTAATGCTGATCATATTTTTGCTGTTCAGGCCGCGGGGAATTTTTAATGAGTAAGCGCTCAGCAGTCAGCCGTCAGCTTCCAGTTTTTTATCTTTAGCTGAGTGCTGACTGCTGATAGCTGACAGCTTTTTAGAGAACTATGGACTATATAATTCATCTTGCAATCTTACTTTCGATCTACTCGATACTCGCCCTGAGCCTGAACCTCATTGTGGGCTATTCAGGACTTTTCTCGATAACCCATGTCGCGTTTTATGGAATAGGGGCTTACGCGACGGCGATACTGTCCGCGCATCACGGAATGAATTTTTTTCTAACGGTGATTATAGGTGTCGCGGTCACATTCATCGTCAGCCTGCTTCTGGGGATTGTCCTGAGCAGATTCAGCGACGATTACTTCGCTATCGTCTCTATAGGCTTCGCGGTTATTTCTTATGCGTTTTATCTGAACTTCCCGGGACTGACCGAGGGCGCCATGGGCATCCCCGGTGTTGCCAAACCGTCCTTTTTCGGTTTCGTGTTCTCGTCAAATATACGCATGCTCATGCTTATCATGTGTGTTCTTGTATGTGTATATTTTCTCTGCCGGTTTGTCGTCAGATCGTCATTCGGCAGGGCGCTTAAGGCTGTCCGGGAAAACGAGAAAACCCTTCAGGTGTACGGATACAACACTACACTATACAAACTGGCAGTATTCTCAATCGGTGCCATGATGACCTCAGTTGCCGGCTCCATGTTTGGAACATATATGACATTCGTTGGACCTTCCATGTTTATGTTAAGGGAGTCCATATTCGTTCTGGTCATCATAATAATGGGCGGGCTCGGGACCCTCAGCGGCTCTATACTGGGGACCCTGTTTCTGATATTGCTGCCTGAAGCGCTCAGGTTTCTTGGATTGCCCGACACAGTTGCGGCGCAGGTTCAGCAGATTATCTACGGGACGATACTTATTTTGCTCATGATCTACAGGCCGCAGGGTTTCGTAGGCGCGTACCGGATGTGAACTGTTTGCGTTTAATCTACAGCTTTTATTTGATTGCTAACTACTTATCAGCTGGATACGGAGTTTATTATGAATCTTTTTGATCAGAAACTGAAGGCAGCTGGACAGTCCACTCTGAAAGCGGACAGGACAGATACACTCGTGGTTAATTTCGGAACCGGAAACAATGTTCGGGACCTGTACTACTATTCAGAGGCGCTTCAAATGAAGAGAGGTAGTATCTCTCTAGATACCATAAACCGGATTCTCGATGTTCTTAAGGACAACAGCGGGATATCTCTGGTCGAGATCACGGGTGTTTCACCCGAAACAAATCATAACTTTAATCACTTTGTGAAATCAGCTGCGGCCCTGGGTAAAAAGCTTGCGGTAGTCACAAACCCGGCAGTTTATACCGAATCCGGGATGGAAGACATGCCTGCGTTTCTTGCCCGTAACAAAGTCAAAATCCTTGCCTTTGTTCCACATTACGATGCATCAATAGTGGACAAATATACCTCAGCGGGGACACACGACAAAATCATAGCCGGGATGAAGAGGATAAACAGCGCCGGCATAGGCGTGAAGGGGTCTGATCTTACGGTAGCCTTTGTCTATCTGCCTGCAGAGCCGGAACCTGCCCGGAAAAGGGACTTCCTGCTGGCCCGCTTCAGGGAGGAGTACACCGGGAAACATGATATACATTTCAATCACTTTATCGTCTTCAACACCATACCAATAGGAAGGTTCGATCATAAGAACTAT
>JBFLYJ010000200.1:0-6197 GCA_040756635.1 Nitrospirota bacterium | reverse complement strand
ATCTTGACGACGTATTGCTCCGGGGGTTCAAGGACATCAAGTGCGCAGAGTCCGGAGGACCTGAACCGGGCGTGGGCTGCGCAGGACGCGGCGTTATCACAGCCATAAACTTCCTTGAAGAAAACGGCGCATATGGCGATGACACGGAATTTATTTTTTATGACGTCCTTGGTGACGTGGTCTGCGGCGGATTTGCCATGCCGATCAGGGAAGGCAAGGCAAAAGAGATATATATTGTCACTTCCGGCGAGATGATGGCGATGTATGCTGCAAACAATATATCCCGGGGAGTTCTCAAGTACGCACAGAGCGGCGGAGTGCGTCTTGGCGGCCTTATCTGCAACAGCAGGAAGACGGACAAGGAGTTTGAGCTCATTTCAGAGCTGGCGAGTAAGCTCGGCACCCAGATGATCCATTTCGTTCCCAGGGACAACGAGGTCCAGCGCGCTGAACTCAGGAGGAAGACGGTGATCGATTACGCCCCTAACCACCCGCAGGCAGATGAGTACCGTGAGCTTGCAAGGAAGATTGCAGACAACAAGAACTTCGTGATTCCCACACCGATAACCATGGATGAACTCGAAAGGCTCCTGATGGATTACGGCATTATGGAAAGCGAAGAGGTAACAGCGTAGGTATATAAGCAGACAACCGTTATTCCCAAGAAAATGAATGAAGAATGTAGGGGCAGGTCTTGGCCTGCCCTGATAAAGGGCGACCACAAGAGTTGCCCCCTACACCCAGGAGGAACAAATGAGCACAGCGATTAAAGATACACAGAAGATGATAGAGGAAGTGCTTGATGCATATCCTGATAAATCAAAGAAGGACAGGGCAAAACACCTGGCAGCAAACGACCCGTCGGGGCAGTGCAGCGCCTGCCAGGTGAAGTCCAATGTAAAATCACGCCCCGGCGTTATGACTGTCAGGGGATGTGCGTACGCAGGCGCAAAGGGCGTTGTCTGGGGGCCGGTGAAAGACCAGATCACGGTGAGCCACGGTCCGGTCGGATGCGGCCAGTACAGCTGGTGGTCACGCCGCAATTACTATAACGGTCAGACAGGCATCGATACATTCGGCACAATGCATATCACTACAGACTTTCAGGAAAAGAATATCGTATACGGCGGGGACAAGGGCCTCGACCTCGCCCTGCACGAACTCAAAGTGCTCTTCCCGCTCGCAAACGGGATCGGCATACTTTCCGAATGTCCGGTCGGTCTTATCGGAGACGATATCGAGGCCGTGTCAAAACGCGTGGAAAAGGAATTCAAGTTCCCGATCGTCCCGGTGCGGTGTGAGGGCTTCAGAGGCGTAAGCCAGTCCCTTGGCCACCATATCGCCAACGATACTATCAAGGATTATGTTCTTGGCAAGGGGAAGCTTGAGACGTCGACCCCCTATGACGTCGCCCTCATCGGTGACTATAACATCGGCGGTGATGCCTGGGCCTCACGAAAAATTCTCGAAGAGATGGGGCTCCGCGTCATCTCGCAGTATACCGGCGATTCAACGATCAATGAGATCGGCATTGCGAACAAGGCAAAGCTGAATCTCATTCATTGCTACCGGTCGATGAACTACATCTGCCGGCACATGGAAGATGAGTACGGAATTCCCTGGATGGAGTTTAATTTCTTCGGCCCTACAAAGACCTATGAAAGCATAAGGAAGATCGCGGCGAAATTCGACGAAACGATACAGCTGAAGGCGGAAGCGGTGATAGCAAAATACCAGCCGGTCATGGACAAGGTCATTGAGCAGTACAGGACAAAGCTCGAAGGCAAGAAGGTAATGCTCTACGTCGGCGGCCTCCGCCCGCGCCACACTATCGGCGCTTACGAGGACCTCGGCATGGAAGTGGTCGCTTCAGGCTATGAGTTCGGCCACAGCGACGATTACAAGCGCACCTACCCTGAGATGAAGGAAGGGGCTGTGATCATGGATGACGCTACTTTATATGAACTGGAGGAGTTCACCCGCAGGTTAAAACCGGACATGGTCGGCTCGGGAATCAAGGAGAAGTATTCGTACCACAAACTCGGAGTGCCTTTCCGTCAGATGCATTCATGGGACTACTCAGGCCCTTACCACGGCTTTGACGGGTTCCCGGTATTTGCACGTGATATGGACATGACAGTAAACAGCCCGACCTGGGACCTTATAAGGAGGACGAGATGAGCACGATAAAAACAAAGGACCACTGCGACCTGTTTCTTGAGCCGGAGTATCAGGCCCAGTTTGAGCGCAAAAAAGAATTCGAAAAACCATGGCCTGCAGAGAAAGTGAAAGAGGTCTCGGAATGGACAAAGACCGTGGAGTACAGGGAGCTCAACTTTGCAAGACGGAATATCAAAATCAATCCGGCCAAGGCATGTCAGCCGCTCGGAGCGGTCTTCTGCGCTTCAGGTTTTGAAGGCTCAATGCCCTTTGTGCAGGGCGCCCAGGGCTGCGTCGCATATTTCAGGAGCCATCTGAGCAGACACTTCAAGGAACCCTTTGCTGCGATCTCGACATCCATGACAGAGGATGCGGCTGTATTTGGCGGACTGAACAACATGCTGGAAGGCCTGGAGAACACCTATACGCTGTACAAGCCTAAGATGATCACGGTCTCTACAACATGCATGGCAGAGGTCATCGGCGATGATCTGAACTCTTATATCAAGACAGCGCGGGAAAAGGGTTTGGTCCCTCAGGACCTTCCCGTGCCCTTTGCACACACGCCCAGCTTTGTAGGGTCACACATCGCGGGCTACGACAATATGCTGAAGGCTATTCTCAAGACGCTCTCAGAAGGCAGAAGGGGTGAGTCAAACAATAAGGTGAACCTCGTTATGGGCTTTGACACCTATACAGGCAATTACCATGAGATAAAGCGTCTTATGGCGCTGATGGAAATAGACCACACGCTGCTTGCGGATGTGAGTGAGACGTTCGATTCTCCAAACACAGGAGAATACAAACTCTATCCCAGAGGCACACCGCTCCCTGAGGCCATGGACGCAGTAAACGCAATCGGAACGATCGCGCTGCAGAAATACTCGACCGTAAAGACCATGGATTACATCCGGAAGGAATGGGGGCAGAAGGCGCTTACGCTTTCTCCGATGGGAATAAGGAACACAGACAGCTTTTTTGAAGAACTGGGCAAGCTGACGGGTAAGCCAATCCCGGCAGAGATTGAGGCTGAGCGCGGCAGGGCGGTCGATGCGATGGTCGATTCCCATCCGTACGTTCATGGCAAACGCTTTGCGCTTGTCGGTGATCCGGACATGCTGCTCGGCATGATGAATATTATTATGGAAATGGGAGGCGAGCCTGTGCATGTCGTATGTACAAACGGCGACAAGCACTTCGAGGCAGAGGCGAACGAACTGCTCGCGTCGAGCCCATTCGGCGCCAATGGCACAGTATACACAGGTAACGATATGTGGCATATGCGTTCTCTCCTGTTCACTGAGCCGGTTGATATGCTGATCGGGAATTCCTATGCGAAGTTCCTGACGCGCGACACAGGGACACCTCTTGTCAGGACCGGTTTTCCGCTCTTTGACCGGCATCACCTGCACAGGTACCCGATCATTGGCTATCAGGGGGCGCTAAACCTTGTAACAATGATTGTAAACAGTGCGCTTGACGAGATGGACAGAAAGACGGTCGATACAACGAGTTTTGATGTGATCAGGTGAGGAACGATAACTCCCCCTTCCCCCTCTTATGTTAAGAGGGGGGGCAATCCCTCCCATTGGATTGAGGGATTACAGAGACTGAATGTACAGATGGGCAGGAATAAACTATGATGACGAATATCGATAAACTCACACACAGCGGCTGCACGACACCTGATAAGAACAAGGTCTGCCGCTCCCGCGGCGGCGAGTCATGCGCCTTTGATGGTGCGATGATCGTGCTCCAGCCGATTGCGGACACGGCGCATATAGTCCACGGACCGATTGCATGCTGCGGCAATTCATGGGAAGGACGGGGGAGCCTGTCAAACGCAGGGGTACGGCACGCCGTGTCCCTGCACCGGATGGGATTTACCACTGACATTTCAGAACTTGAGATTGTCTACGGAGCGGAGGAAAAACTGTACCGTGCCATTCAGAAGACATTTCACGCAGTAAAGCCAAAGGCGATCTTCGTCCATGCGACCTGCGTCAGCGGGCTGATCGGTGAAGACATAGAGTCTGTCTGCAGCAAGGCTGGTGCTGAGCTTGGTATCAGGGTGATCCCGGTGAATGCTCCCGGCTTTGTCGGTCCGAAGAACCTCGGCAACCGGATAGCGGGTGAGGTTCTGCTGGACCACGTTATCGGGACAGGAGAGGCGCCACGTACCACTGACTGCGACATTAATCTGATAGGTGAGTATAACATTGCCGGGGACCTCTGGCTTGTAGAACCTGTGCTGAATGCGGCCGGGATAAATATTCTCTCAAGAATCACCGGAGACGCAGGCTTTGATGAAATCACCTGGGCCCATCGGGCAAAGCTCAATGTCGTTGTATGCAGCCGGGCGCTTATCAATGTTGCAAAGGAAATGGAAAGGAAGTATGGAATCCCTTATGTAGAGGTATCATTTTTCGGGAAGACAGAGATGTCGAAGGCGATCAGAAAAATTATAGGGGCGAATAATTATTCGCCCCTACACGGACTCAGACATGACAAAATCGAATCAATAATCACCAAGGAGGATAGTCTGCTCGCAAAAAGACTGCAGCCATATGGCCACCTTAAGGGCAAAAAGGCGGTGCTCTACACCGGCGGAGTAAAGAGCTGGTCATTCATATCCGCCCTTCTTGACCTGGGGATAGATGTGGTTGCGGTGGGAACAAAAAAGAGCTCATTCGAGGACGAAGAGAAGATGAAAGAAATTCTCGGTCCGGATGCTCCGCTTGTAGAGGACGTCACCCCTGCGAATCTGCGGCAGCTCATGAAAGACAATGACGCGGACATGCTTATCGCAGGCGGCAGGAACCTCTATCTGGCGGTGAAGGAGGGGTTCCCTTTTGTGGACGTAAACCAGGAGCGTCACGTGGCGTATGCCGGATATGAAGGGCTGGTGAATCTCGCTGAACAGATAAGCAACAGCATAAATTTTTATAACAGGGGGCAAGGGTCCAAGGGGTCAAGGGATCAAGTGGAAGAGTTGAAAAGCAAACCCTTGAACCCTAGAACCCTAGAATCCTCAAGCCCTTTTTCAAAGAGAGATGTTGTCATCAATCCCCTGAAGCATTCCCAGTCAATCGGGGCAGCGATCGCACTGCAGGGTATAGACAGGGCGCTTCCGATAATTCATGGCGCGCAGGGCTGCACGTTTCTCGGAAAGGTACTTATTACCAAACACTTCAGGGAGCCGATAGCCCTTGCCGGCACAAAGCTCTTTACTGAAGATGTAGTGATGGGGAGTGAGGACATAATAGTTAAGGTTGCAGAAGGATTCATTGAAAAACAGAAACCCGGGCTAATAGGCGTCCTTTCATCGGGGCTGTCGGAGGTCAAAGGTGATGATATATCAGAAGCAAAAAAAAGATTCCGGATCCAGGATTCAGGATGCAGGATCATACATATCCCCACTCCTGATTATGAGGGGGGGATGGAAACAGGATATGCCAAAGCGGTTGAGGCAGTCCTTAAGGGCACATCAGGTAAACGTAAAAAAGAGATAAAAGGACAGATCAACGTCCTTGCAGGCTCGCATCTCACCCCGGCTGATTTTAACGAGTTAAGGGAGACTATCGAATCATTCGGATTATGTCCGGTGTTTCTGCCTGACCTCTCAGCCCTTGACGGCAGCAGAGAAGGGTTCTCCCCGCTTGCATCCGGAGGCGTGAAGGTGAGCGAGATAGAGACCATGAACAGTTCAATGTTCACCATTGCCGTAGGGATGAGCATGGAAGCCCCTGCTGAATATCTTCACGAGACATACGGGATTGAATATACGGTGATCGGGGCAGTGGCAGGGCTTAAAGGCACTGATGTCCTCATGAATACACTTTCCGGTCTAAGCGGAAGACCCGTGCCCGGGAAATATACGAGGCAGAGAAGGTCCCTCATTGATGGAATGAGAGACGCCCATCCTTACCTGAGCGGTAAAAAAGTTTGCACCGCCCTTGAGCCGGACCTTTCTCTTCAGACGTCCGCGTGGCTTAAAGAGATGGCAGCTGATGTTGAGCTGGCTGTTATTCCGTGCA
>JBFLYJ010000020.1:0-16872 GCA_040756635.1 Nitrospirota bacterium | reverse complement strand
TCCTTCTGCGTTTCTGAGAATCAGTGCTTCAGCATTGGTAATTATAATATCCTGCTTCTGAACTAATAACCTGTCATATTTTTCAGTCTGCTTTCCCACTTTGCCGCTTTCCGCACTTCATTATGTCATTATATAATCACAATGCTTGATATCGACTCCATCACCCTTCAGGTCAAACATAACTGCGACATCTCGGACGCCAAATTCTGGGGAGATTACTCGCCGTGCGGGCTGCTTCTGAGGTTGAGGGATCTGTACAGGACGGAAAACGGTTATAAACCGCATCAGAAAATCAACAATAGTGAAGTCGGCATGTGGATAGAGGGGAAAGAGGAAATATGGCAGGACCTTGAAAACAGTGACTTTAAGCGCATTGAAATTCAGGGCAGGCGGTATAGTCCGTTTGATGTTAAAGGCATCAATTCAGTTCTGACCGGGCATGGCGTCATTTACGCTGCCGGATACGGTGAGCAGTTAAAGCCTTTATTCATTCTGGCGGAATTGTCGGATCAGTCCATTAAAGGCATGTACCATATTTATTATACCGGCAGGGAACTGGCCCGTGACCTTTCAACATCTCCAGCCATGATCCAGGGGAATACCATACTGGCAAGGACCGAAACCGCGGGTCTTTTCCTGTGGAACAAATTTGAAGAGATGAAGGCACAGAAATGTGACGGCGCCCTGTTTAACGCCTTTTCTGAATACGGTATTTCAAGAGATGCGGAAGTCCGCTTCACGACCAAAGAGCTTGAACGCCTTTTTATTTCGCTGATCAGGGAAGAGATGGCAGCGTATGTGCATCACGAACTGGGAGAGGCCTCGCAGAGGAGAATGCTCGGAACGTGGTGGAAACGACTTGTGCTGAAGATGCCTTACAGCAGGGCCGAACTGTTCCTTAGATCACTGAAGGACGTCCTGTCTGATACATGCGACTCCGGCATGCTCACTTACATCATAAAGAACAGGAAAGCGGGCTCCCTTGGTTTCTACGTGGCGCTCCTGAGCGGGATAAGGAGAGTTATCTTCCCGGATATTGTGTCCGCGTATTTGGAATTTACCAAGACGCAGGACTGGGGCCTTATTGAAAACTCGAGGATCGCCGGGTACAGAAGGGGCGGCGATTATGTGCGGGACCTGAAAGCACTGTATGACAAAGGCGGGGTTACCCAAAAGTTGATAGAAGAGGAACTCTTGCGGGCAATTATGTGAAGATCCTGCCGCTGTATTAATGTGAATTCATACTTGCCTGCAGCGGACTTCTCCGATATAATTTTCTTGAACGCGCAAGGCGCTGAATAAATTTAAGAGGAGGACACATGATAAAAAAGATTCTCACAGCACTCGACGGGTCGGCTATTTCATTGAAGGCGGTAAAGTATTCGGCGGACATGGCAAAACAGACCGGTGCTGCCCTTGTCCTGCTGACCGTAATTGACGACAGCGCCCTTATTGCCCAGTCTGTCCCTGCCAGTATGTCAAGGGCCCGCCTCCCGCAGCCCATCGGACAGTATATGCGCACTGCCTCTGAAAAAATTATTGAGAAGGCGATAACATTATGCGGAAAACATAAGGTCCGGGCCCTCGGGGTCATACGCAACGGACGGCCTGTGGAAGAAATACTTCTCGAAGCAGGAAAGTCAAAGGCTGACATTATCGTGATAGGATCGCGCGGCAAGGGATCAATCGAATCAGCGGTGCTCGGCAGCGTCTCATATGGCGTTATTCATAAAAACACTAAATACCCGGTCCTTGTTATAAGGTGACAGGAACCGTCCGGCCACTGTCCTTCATCGGACAGATAATGTTCAAATTACAATGACCGGAACGAACAGTTATGCAAGGGACGGACACAAGCCGGGAGGGGTATTCCTGCCCGGCTTAGGTCCTCGATGTTTTTTTCTTACCGGTTGCCGCGTCTCGGAAGGAGCGGGCACTCGAAGTAAAAATTGGCATCATTAATAATAATGTGGCCCAGCTGCTCATGAGCGAGCACATCCGCGTCGTTTGTGAGCTCGAAATTAACGATGCCGTCACCGTCCGGATCGTGCACTGCTATTCCCTGTGCCGTGAAAACGACCACCTTGACGTTCCATCTTCCGCCGTTAAAGTCACGGTCGCCGGGAGCGCTGTCAGCTACAGAACGCTGTCCTTCCAGACCGCTCATCATGAAGCTGTAGATCGTGTCCGTGGAATGTTCAGGCGGCGCGACAAAAGACGTCGGGGTAACGACCGTGTCATAGAGTTCTCCGTCGACCCAGATCGCATTAGCTACTCGCGCGGCTCCTGACGCATAAACCGCTGTAGTTCCCATCGCTACCATAAGCATCGACAGGATTACCATGAATAAACGTGCCTTCATTCAGAATCACCTCCTTTCTTTCTTTTATGTGAAAATAATATTCGCCAAAATTCACGGAGGTATCACCGAAAAGTAACATTTTTATCACAGCGGCGAAACATACATATTCCTTTGTTTTTTCATTTTCCCTTTGATTGTTTCTGATCGACCTGTTTCGTCGTACTCGCTAAATTAAAAAAACTCGGTCGTTCCGACCTCAGACAGTTTTTAATTCTTAACGCTCGTACTTTCTCACAGTCCGGAAACAATCAATGGGGAAATGGTAAAGGCAGACAGGGTTGGGGCATCGCCCAATTAAAAAAATAAAGTCTTCTGTCTAAATCTTGCGATGCACAGGCAGACTGAATGTAAATGTCGTGCCGACGCCAAGCCTGCTTTCAACGCTTATCCCGCTTCCGTGGAGTTCGAGTATCCTCTTTGTCACGGCAAGGCCGAGGCCTGAATGTCCGTTCCTGTCTTTGCGGCTTCTTGAGAGCTGATAAAAGCGGTCAAATATTCGTGGCAGTTCCTCATGAGGTATCCCTTCGCCGGTGTTGCTGACACGGACCAGGACATTCTCTCCCTGCAAATCGAGGATAACGCTTACTGACCCGTTGTCAGGGGTATGGCGCAGGCTGTTCTCAAGGAGGTTTTCGAGCGCACGCTCGATCAACGCGATGTCCGCGTACACAAAGGGGAGTTCCCTGCCGATGTTCGTGGTGATATTGATTTTTTTCGCCTCCACGCTGAGGCGAAATTTCTGAACAACGTCCTGGACAAGTTCCCCCGCACTGAACGGCTCGGGCTGGAGAGCTGTTTCCCTGGCTTCAAGTTTCGCCAGTTCAATCAGTTCGGACACCATTTTGCTGAGGCGTTTGCAGTGGTTGACTGCTATTTCCAGGTAACTTCGCCTCTCTTCCCTGGAAAGGGAGCCTTCTTTCATTATAAGCGTCTCAATATATCCCTGAAGGGTCGCGAGCGGTGTCCGAAGGTCATGTGACACGTTGGCAACGAGTTCCCGTCTCAGGCTGTCAGCGTTTTTAAGAGAGTCGAGCTGGTCCCGTATCTGACCGGCCATCTGACTGAACGCAGAGACGAGCCGGTCTATCTCATCTCCCTTGCCGGACTTGACCGCGGGCAGGTCCAGGCCGGAAGGAGGCGTTCCTTCTTTATAGTCATCCATCGCGGAAGCCAGTCGTCTGAGCCTG
Source organism: Nitrospirota bacterium (assembly GCA_040756635.1). Lineage (GTDB taxonomy): Bacteria > Nitrospirota > Thermodesulfovibrionia > UBA6902 > UBA6902 > UBA6902. Next base: position 13,323 of record JBFLYJ010000020.1, on the reverse strand, counting down.
CGCGTCAGGGATGCGAATATGATCAGCGCGGCAAACATGGAAACCGCAAGACTCGCAATGACGCCCCATGTCGTTATCCGGAAGATATAGCTCCTCTGCAGTTTCTGGATGATGTTGTCATATGTCTCTCCACCGAGGATCACGTAAAGGTATCCGTCAAGTTTGCCTGTTTCAGGGATCCGCGCCGCGGAGAATACTTTTTCTCTTCCGGCATCCCTGGGATCGTCTCCGGTAAGAGGGAACATCACGCTGCCTTCAAGAAATTTCTTTATCGGCCCCAAATCCACGCTCTTGCGTTTGACCTTGCCGGGCTCAGCGGAATAAGAGAGGATGTTGCCTTCCGGATCAAGGAGATAGACCTCTATGGTCGGATTGATCACCATCAGCATGTGAAAGATGTCCTTAAGGGCATCTTCATTTATTTTGTTGTCTCTGATCACGATCTTTTCGTTGACGATGAGCCGCGCGATCTCCCGGTTCAGTCTCTGGTTTACTTCCTGCTGGTACATCTCGGTAGAATACACTCCGGCCAGAATGATTGTAGCTCCCATAATCAGGAACAGTCCCAGCAATACAGCGGCGAGTTTCGCATAGAGAGACCTGAATATCACCTTACGCTTTCTCCTTCTCCGAAATCGGCGAATTTGTAACCTACTCCCCAGACGGTCAAAATGTATTTAGGGTCGGCTGGATCTTTCTCGATCTTCGCGCGAAGGCGGTTGATGTGTGAATTTACGGTGTGTTCATATCCTTCGTGTCCGTATCCCCATACCGAATCAAGCAGGTGTGAGCGTGTAAATACATGTCCGGGGTGTTTCGCGAAGAACAGCAGGAGGTCGAACTCCCTTGCCGTCAGGTCGATGTTTTTGTCATCAAGAACAACGGCGTGCCTTGATGGATCAATTGTGAGTCCCCCGGCTATTATGACGCCGGACACGTTCCGGCCGGTCTGTCCGGTCTTTTCCACACGGCGGAAGATCGCCTTTACCCTTGCAAGGAGTTCCATGATGCTGAAAGGTTTGGTCACGTAATCGTCCGCCCCGATCTCAAGGCCGAGGACCCTGTCAAGCTCGGATGACCTTGCCGTGAGCATAAGGATCGGCGTATAGTCTGACTTGCTCCTGACCCGTTTGCAGATCTCCAGCCCGTCAAGCCCGGGGAGCATGATGTCGAGAATGATGAGATCATACGGGTTTGCCTCAGCCATCGCGAGTCCGGCGACACCGTCCGGGGCCTGGTCAACTTCATGTGAAAGGTCTCTGAGATGCATCGCCAGCAGGTCCGCGAGGTCTCTGTTGTCCTCTATTATCAGTATCCGTTTTGCCATTTTCGCACGCTCTCGTCACCTACATATATAGTTAACATATAGTTATCACAAAAGAATCACGATGTCTAATCGAATCCCGCGTTACAACAGGAGTTGAAGAAGAAAGCGATTATGCTTCCCCTGTCAGATTTTTCAGCTGCAATATAATTAAACGATAATACATCTTAAATCCTAAAACATAAATCCCAAATTCAAGACAAGTTCCAGTGTGAAGATTGCAATGACAAAAACCACTATGTTTAAGGGACTTGATTTTTGGGATTTGATATTTGGGATTTGATATTTGGGATTTGATATTTGGGATTTCCAGTTAAACAGCTATTCAGTTTAAATCCCAAATCTGTTATTATTGTTCATCCTTCGCTGCGCTGCGGAGAATGGATTCATCCTTCGAAGCAGTCATTAGCGGAGAATGGATTTGGAATTTAAATTGGTGCGCAAATTTGGGAGCGTATAGGGTTCTGGTGTCCCTCCCGGACTTCAAATCCGGTGTTGCCTGCCACAAGTGGGCAGGGTGGGTTCGATTCCCACACGTTCCCGCCATTGCACTTCGCTCCGCTTCGCGCAACTGGCAATCTAGCTTTAAGGTCAGCGGAGCGCAGCAGAGTTGAAAGATGTGATCCATACGGTACGCGAAACGTAGTGGAGTGTACAGGTCAGCAAAGTTTGACCCTATCAGATATTCCAGTATCAATACCTGCCTTTATCTTTTACCATAATTAACTCACTCATGTTTTATACATATATTCTTAGAAGCCTGAAAACTTCTGTTGCAATTTATATCGGCTATACAAGTGATTTGAAAGCAAGGCTTGATAGACATAATAGCCCGAACAATAACGGATATACAAAAAGACATGCTCCCTGGGAAATAGAAACGTATATTGCGTTTACTCAAAAAGTAGACGCTCAGAGGTTCGAACTGTACCTTAAGTCAAGCTCTGGTAAGGCCTTTATGAGAAAAAGACTGTTGTCGGATCAATTTATAGAGGCCATCGAGAAGTTCAAGAACGGTAGGACCAGATATCTGGACAGTGAAAGGCCATGAATTTAGCCATGGATACATCACAGGGTACGCGAAACGTAGTGAAGTGTACCCACACGCTCCCGCCATTGCACTTCGCTCCGCTACGCGCAACTGGCAAACTAGCTGTAAGGTCAGCGGAGCGCAGCAGAGTTGACCACTTCGCTACGCTACGCGTACTTGGCAATATAGCTGTCAGATCAGTGGAACAGGTAGAGTCATGAATCTTTCACGCTTTTACCAGTGACTTCTTTCTAGTAGATTCATTCCAGACCTTTCCTTCATTCCAACCCGCAGGCCCGTCCCTTGAAATTAAAGAAGAACTTAAGTGCCTTTTTCACTTTTTCCGAAAAGATCCTGCCTGAGAAGTAATTCCCGATGACCCGTTTGTTTATCTCCGCCAGGGTAGGATAGGGATGCACGGCGCCGGCGAGCGTTGAGAGCTTTACCCCGCCGTTCAGGACAGCGACCCATTCGCTCAATAGCTCTCCGGCCTGAGGACCGAGTATCTGAACACCGAGCGGTTTTCCATTTGTATCAAGAAGCATCTTGATCTTTCCTGTCTCCTCACCTTCTGCGAGGCTCCGGTCATTGGCCCTGAACTCCTCGGTCCAGACCGAGTATTCTATCCCTGCATCTTTTGCCCGGATTTCGTTCATTCCGATGCTCGCAAGCTCAGGGTCGGTGTAAGTGCACCAGGGCAGGTTTGTGTAATCGGCTTTTCTCGGCAGATGGAGGACGGCGTTACTGAGCGCGATGCCGCCTTCATACCCAGCGGCATGGGTGAACTGATATTCCCCTGTAACGTCTCCAGCGGCAAATATGTGCGTGTGATTTGTCCTCATCCTGTTATCGACATTGATGCCTTTCCTGTCAAAGTTCAGGGAGATACCTTCCAGTCCGAGTCCAGCCGTATTCACCTTTCTCCCCAGAGCGATGAGCAGTCTTTCAGCAGTCAGGCTCATTTCCCTGCCGTCTCTGCTTTTGACTGTGACTTCCCTCTCTTTGCCCAGGTCCCTTGTCCTTACAATCGCAGTGTTCAGGTAAAATGTTATGCCTTCCGCCTCAAGTACATTCATGACGGTATCAGCCATGTCCTTATCTTCCTTGCTCAGTATCTGCCCGCTTCTCTGAATTACGGTCACCTTTGTTCCGAGCCTGCAGAAGGCCTGCGCCATCTCGATTGCTATCGGACCCGCTCCAATAACTATCATTGATTTCGGGAGGCTGTCTAGTGAGAATATCTCCTTGTTTGTCAGGTAAGGTGTGGCATCAAGACCTTCAACAGGTGGTACGTCGGGAGAGGAACCGGAGGAGATGACCCATTTCTTTGCAGAGTAGATACTGCCGTTTGTCCTGACAGAATGCTCATCGACAAAGGCAGGCGCCCCGAATTCAACCTTCACTCCCAGGGTGCAGAACCGCTCCTCTGAATCATGTTTCTGAATAGTGCCGATCACGTACTGAATCCGCTTAGCTATATCTTTAAAATCTACGGGACGAACGTCCACACCCGGAAGACCGTAACGCCAGGCGTTCTTCATCATATGGTAGACGTGCGCGGACCTGATCAGTGTCTTGCTCGGCACACAACCGTAATGCAGACAATCACCGCCGAGAGCCGGTTCTTTTTCGATGAGCAGTGTCTTTGCCCCGAACTGGCTCGCGCCGGACGCGACCGTCAGTCCGGCAGCACCCCCTCCAAGAATTCCTATGTCAAAATCATAAGTCGGCATAAATACCTCCTGTTATATAAACTTTATAGTTGCATTAAATTATAGTTACGAGGAATGGGAGATTGCCGGCAAAGCTTTACCAGCGAAACCTTAGTGAGACTTCAATACGAATAATCGATGTCTTTTGGGATTTCGCTAATCGTTAATTCTTGCTTTGTCCGCAGTTCCCAATATTCCATCGCTTTGTAAAGGTTTGCAGGTAATCTCCCATGCTCTGTTTGTCCGACATTAAGCGTATTAATCTCAACTTAACTCCTCTTTTCCGGAGAGGTTGACGTGGTCTCCTTCTTCGATCTATAAAAAGCAATTGATTTTTTTGCAGCAATAGGAAATATCCCAAGGAGGGCAAAGGATGCGATCAATCCGGGGGAAAGTATACCCTTCAGGGAATCTATCTTTGCGAGTTCCTTTCCTGCGTTCACAAATACGATCGTTCCGGCAAGCATACCTATCTGCGAAACCCAGTAATAGGTCACGAGTTTCATCTTCGTAATACCCATGGCGAGATTGATCAGCCAGAAAGGGAATACAGGAATGAGCCTGAGCGTGAAGAGATAAAAGGCGCCTTCCTTTTCGATGCCCTCATTGACCTTTGCTATTCTCTCTCCGAATTTGCCCTGCACCCAGTCACGCAGTAAAAAGCGGGACGCCATACACGCGAGCGTCGCCCCGATGGAGCTTGCGAAAGACACGATGACCGTCCCTGCCGTTAAACCGAAGAGAGCGCCTGCCGCAAGGGTCAGCACTGCCGCTCCGGGCAATGACAAAGCCGTGGAAATAATATAGACCGCCATATAGCCCGCTATTACCGAAAAGCGGTTTTCTGCGTATAACTGCAGGAAACTCTGCTGGGACTCTTTTATATATGCAAGAGTAAGGTACTGCCCGAGGTCAAATATTTTAAAGACAGCGATGACCCCTGCGATTACAACAACTACCGTTATTTTCTTTGCGATGTTTTTATTCATGTCTATTTTCTCAGCAGCAGGAACTTCCGCGCTCTTTGAAACTGTTCTGTTCATTCGCCGCTGTCGTACCGCACACGGTGAACGCACCGAAATGCCTGTCAAAACTGCCGGTCACGCTGAAATAGTCCCTGAACCTCGTTTGCGCCAGCATGAGGGCGGTATTGCCGCAGACCCTCTCAGGTCTGTCCTTTTCAAAGATATGCGTCTCATCCAGCACGAAATTAAAGGGCGACTCGGGAATTCCGCCTTTATAAACCGCGACATGGCCGAAGTCCTCGCAGGCTTCTTCCAGACCTTCGAGTTTCCAGAGACGATAGGTGATGGAATAGAACGTGATATTCTGGACAAGGTTTTTTATCTCATTATTGGAGATATCCACGACACCCCTTGAAACTACCCTCGGATCAGTAAAGCCGCTCCTCCTCGCGATCCTCTCGAAATCCTTGCGGTAAAGCGCTCCCCCGAGACACTCGCCGTAGAGCACCGGGTCGCGCCTTAGCTCATCAGGCAGCCTCCTGTCGGCATAAATATCGGAGAAGAAAAATTCTCCGCCCGGTTTCAGTATCCTGTAAATCTTTCTGATCAGGTCTTCTTTTTCTTCAACAAGGTTTACCACGCAGTTGGAAATAATGAGGTCAAGAGATCCTTCAGGGAAGTGATCAAGGATATTTTCAATATCATCGCATATGAACTTCACATTCGGAGCATTATATCCGAACCGCCCTGCGTGCTCGGCAACATATTTATCGGCGACCTCTATCTGCTTTTCTGTCATGTCAATACCTGTGACAAATCCATTTTCGCCGACAAGTTTTGAGAGAATGTAACAGTCCCTTCCTGTCCCGCAGCCGATGTCAAGCACATTCATTCCGCTGAGGGCGACAGGAATGGGGGAGCCGCATCCGTAATATTTTTCCTTGATCTCTTCCGCTATGTAGGGCAGGACCTGCCTTGCATATAAAGGCATAGAGTCAGTCGTGCAGCAGGCGCTGGTCTTAAGGTCCGAAGTGCCTGTTAGTTCAGTGCCGTAATAGTGCTTGACCGCTTCCTTCACGTCGAAATACGGGTCGTCACTTATCAGGACGCCATGGCAGCTGCTGCCTCTGTTTACCGTACAGGCGTAACAATGGTCCCCGCAGGATATGACCGGATAGAAGTCACTGAAATCTATGTCCCAGAAATACCTGTCTTCATATCCCGCCACCCTGATCCCAAGCGCGAGGTTAAAGTCACAATCATAAATGCGTCCCTGATGATCTACCGAGAGCAGTTCTCTGCACATTATACTGTCAAGCGTGGCCGGATTGAAGTTGTTGACAAGAAGCTTCATGTACTCATCAAGCCTTCCCTGCCTGACAAGGTGGGCCTTGAACCCGCCTATGGGAGTATTTGTTATGGTGATAAGTCTGCTGAAGGATATCCCGTGCATTTCTTTAAGAAGTTTTCTGTAGTCCTTCTCAAGGTCCTCCTGCGAAGGGGGCAGATGATTGCCTTCCGGGTTGTACACAAGATCAAGATTCAAAGCGCCTGAACCGTACCCTTCATCATTAAGTCTCCTGAGGACCCTTATGCTCTTTTCAAAAACTCCCTTGCCCCTCTGCCTGTCCGTCATTTCCTTAAAGCACCCGGGGAAAGAAGCGATCACTCTTGTGCCGCACCGGCGGTAGATATCGATAAACGATGAATACTCCGGCAGGTCCAGGACGGTCAGGTTCGTTCTTACTGCTGTCTTCTTCCCGCGCCCTGACAGCTCTTCGAGAAAAAATTTCAGGTTAGGGTTCAGCTCCGGGGCCCCTCCGGTGAACTCAATGCCGCCTGAATCAAGCTCAATGAGCTTTTCGAGAACTTTTCGGGCAGTAGTACTGTCCATATTATTTCCCCCTGCGGGTGAAGCGCCTATATGGCAATGAATGCATCGCTGGTTACCCCGGTTGCCGAGATTTATCTGAATGATTTCTATCTTGGCTTTTTTTATAGTTCTGTCTTCCCATGATAATCTGTCCATTGTTCTCACCTTTTCACGCAGAATGGATTGATATGTCTTAACAGCACGCCTGATGACTGATGACCTGCTGTGTTAATTACGATAATACACCAATTATATAACATAAATTGTTTTGCATTTTTTTTGTAATAAATAAATTTTATCTGTCAAGACAGTAATGTTCCGTAAACTTATTTACTTGCATAAGTCAATATTTGCATTTACGATACCCGTAAACAGAATTATCGACAGAATGAATAAATGGGGCTCTGCCCCAAGCCCCGGGATGCCCTTCCGGCTGAGTTACTTTCTTATACCGGATAAGAAAGTAACCAAAGAACCCGGCCCCCCGGAGATTTCGTAACGGCTCTCCGCTTGGATTAAAGGGCAGTGATTAAACTCGTCCCGATAAATCGGGACTCAAACACTAATCACCGCTTTTCCTTTAATCCTTCGCTTTAAGCCTGAAATCTCCAAAGGGGTTTTAGAAGACAGAATTCCTAAACCTGATCATTCACAAATTAAGGCAGTAATGTTCCGCGAACTTATTTCGTTCGATAATATTTTTTGGATTTTCTCTTTGCCGTCATTCCCGTGTAAACGGGAATCCGGTCGTTTCGGTATGTTTCTGAATATCCGCTTTTCAGACTGTGTCACAATAGCGATAAGGCATGTACTGTCATTCCGGACTTCCGTTCTCCGCAGTAGCCTGCTTCACTGCAGTGCTACGAAGGATGAATGTCCGGAATCCAGACTTTTCAAAGTATCGCAAGCCTCTGGATCCTGAATCAATTTCAGGATGACAATTGTGACTCAGCATGTTCGCGGGTATGACAACGATCCGGATACGGACCCGAAAGGAATTGTAAACGCTACCTGAATACCTCGATATAATCGATATAAGAAACAGCGCTCTCTCCGGTATTGTCGGAATCACTCATGATCGCGAGACGGCCTGTCAGAGGAGGGTCTTCGCCGAAGGCTGCGCGGTAGTCCCGGATAATGTTGATGTCCTGTTCTATCCATTTGCCGGAGTTTTCATTGCCTGTCTGGAGGGGTATCATTTTCACCTCCGAGGCATAAGCATTAGAAATTATGTTCCTGCCATGTTTCCTGTTTGCCCATATGTAATTCAGGCTGCTGTGAGGGGGATATTCGCCATATATGGTTTTTGCCAGGGCATATCTGATCTTCCTGCCGAGTGAGGCTGTTTCCGGATCGTATTTGAACAGTATATATACGCGTAAAGGATAATCATCGCCTGACTTTTCTTCGGCATCTCCTTTTTTATACGTATTGCTGATCTTCCAACGCCACCTTAATCTTGGAAAATCGTAAACATTGAATTCCCTGTTATTGACGATCCCGGACGCCGAGGCCCTGCTCTCCGCCTTTAAAAAACTGTTTCCCTCATCGGATTCGATTGAGTATTTCGTGTGTTCTTTTATCCCGGAAAAATACAGCGGCTTCCAGTTATCGAGGTCATTAAAGTTGTCGCGCAGTAATATCTCTTCCCCGTTTACCTGGATCGGCGCCGCGGAAACGAGAAATAACATAAACAGCACCATGAACGCTGACCGTCCTGTAATATTGATCATATATTTCATTTGTCCCTCGACCCTCATGCCGGTCATTGTCCTGAATTCCGGGGAAAAGAGTCCTCTTAATAGTCGAATCATCTGCACCAGCACCATTCGATCATTTCAGCCACCAACCCTGTCCAGCCGGTCTGATGGCTTGCGCCTAATCCCCTGCATGTATCAGCGTGGAAATATTCGTGAAACAGGACGAGATCTTTGAAATGGGGATCCCGGCGGTATCTCTCGTCGTCGCCGTGCGCGGGCCGCTTCCCTTCCCGGTCCCGGATAAAAATTGATGTGATTTTTTGAGAGAGTTTTTTTGCCACATCCCCAAGGTCCATAAAATTACCTGACCCCGAAGGGCATTCCACTTTTAGAGTGTCTCCGTAGTAGGTATGATATTTTTTCAGCGCGTCAATGAAAAGATAATTGATGGGGACCCAGACCGGGCCTCTCCAGTTAGAATTTCCACCGTATAGACCGGATACGGATTCAGCGGGTTCATAACCCACGCTGTATTCATTTCCGTTAACTTTCATTGTGAAGGGATGGTCTTTATGATGTCTTGATATGGACCTTATCCCGCCCGGCGACAGAAATTCATTTTCGTCAAGAAGCCTACGCAATATCCTGACGAGTCGTTTATTAGGTACAAGAGAAAGCAGAATGTCCTGCCCCTCGCGGAGTTCCTCGATAGCGAGATATTTATTGAGGTTTATCCTGTTATTTCTGAACCATAACAGCCTCTTATTAAATCCGGGGAGTCTTTCCAGGGTCTCTCTGCTTATGACCGATACGGCAAACAGTGATGTCAGTCCCACTATCGACCTGACCCTGAGAGGTGTTTTCCCCCCGCCGGGGAGATGGATGGAATCATAATAGAATCCGTCCCCTTCGTGCCAGAGACCATTCTCCCCGAATACGTTTAATGATTCGGCGATATGGACGAAATGTTCAAAAAACTTTGAAGCAGTGTCTTCATAAGAAGGGTCCTGCTGCGCTATTTCGAGGGCCATGTCCATCAAATTGAGCGAGTACATCGCCATCCAGCTTGTGCCGTCCGCCTGTTCGATATGTCCCCCTGTCGGCAATGCGCTGCTGCGGTCGAACGCGCCTATATTGTCCAGGCCGAGGAACCCTCCCTGAAAAATATTATGTCCCTCGGAATCCTTTCTGTTTACCCACCAGGTGAAGTTAAGCAGCAGCTTGTGAAATACCCTCTTCAAAAATGCGATGTCACCCCTGCCGCTGAATCTTTTTTCCAGGTTGTAGACCCTAAGAGCGGCCCACGCATGAACAGGCGGATTTACGTCACTGAAATTCCATTCATATGCGGGCAGCTGGCCGTTTGGATGCATGTACCATTCCCGCAGAAAAAGGACCAGCTGCTTTTTGGCAAAGTCGGGGTCGATCCTTGACAGCGGGACGCAATGAAACGCGAGGTCCCAGGACGCGTACCAGGGATACTCCCATTTATCTGGCATTGAAATGATGTCTCTGTTGAACAGATAGGGCCAGTCGCGGTTTCTTCCGAATTTCCTGCTTTGCGGCGGAGTCGGCTGTCCTTTGTCCCCGTTTATCCATGTCTCAAGTTCGTAGTTGTAATACTGCTTGCTCCAGAGCAAACCGGCATATGCCTGTCTCTGTACCTGTACGACATCGCTTACCGGGTCATCGGGTTTAAACTGATCGTAAAATTCATCCGCCTCCGAAATCCTCCGCCGGAATGTTTCAGTAAACTCACCGTCAAGCGGGGCGTCTTTTAATTCCCTGTCCGACAGGCGCAATTTGATAATCTTCGATTTGCCGGCCGGTATTTCAAGGCGGTACAGAATCCCGCACTTAGTACCGTTATGTTTATCTCTGAACAGATCGAACTTGTCGTGTACGACGGCATCGTGGAAGGCATCTTTTACAAATGGCGAGCTATTGGGGGTATTGAATAATCTTTCCGTGTTGGTCTCGTTTTCGGTAAATAAAACGAGGTCGGGCCTGTCGAAGTATAAATAACAGGTCCCTGTCTTTTCATGTACGGCTTCTATCATATTACCATTCATCCTGCCGGACAATCTTATATCCGGCCTTGTCTTTATGCCGCCGAATGCCCAGGTGTTTCTGAACCAGATGGTCGGCAGGACCGTTATATCAGCGCTTTCACCGCCCCTGTTGATAATTTCCATCCTGACCAGTATGTCTTCAGGACCCGCTTTGGCATATTCCACAAATACGTCAAAGTACCGGTCGCCTTCGAAGATGCCGGTATCGATCAATTCAAATTCACGATCATGACGGTCTCTTTTTGCATTTTCTTCCACCAGCTGTTCATAGGGAAATGCGGCCTGCGGGTATTTATATAAATATTTCATGTAGGAGTGGGTAGGCGTATTGTCGAGATAGTAATAAAGTTCTTTGACGTCTTCTCCGTGATTTCCTTCGACTGAGTTCAAACCGAAGAGACGCTCTTTCAAGAACCTGTCCCTGCCGTTCCAGAGCGCGGGGGCGAAACAGAGGTCCTGCCTTACGTCCGATATGCCGGCAAGACCGTCCTCTCCCCACCGGTATGCCCGTGAGCGCGCATGGTCATGCGGAAAGTAATTCCACGCGTCCCCGTTTTCGCTGTAATCCTCTCTCACAGTCCCCCACTGCCGTTCGCTCAGGTACGGTCCCCAGTTCTTCCAGAAGACTTTGCGCGTAGTGTTTTCAAGGAGTCTTTGATCTTCAGCGGTTTTATTATCAGTGCTCATTCAATCTCCCGAATAACAAATAATGTTCCGTAAAAACCCGGTCATGCTTCATGCCGCTCGGTTCCCGAGCGCGTGGAATGATGCTAACATATTAATGACGCTTTAATTAATTATATTAAACCGTGAATACAAAATATAAAAGTTCCACGTAATCAGGAATAAGACATGATACGGAAAAGTTGTATTGCAATACGCCCCCCCATGCTGAATTTCTGCTGAAGACGGCAGGGGATTATCATCAGGACATATCAGACTTGCTGTGATGCCCGAGGTACTTCTCCAGAAAAGGGAGCTTGTGCTTCTCGATCAGCCGCGGGAGTATAAAGAAGAGAGCAATCATGCAGCCCCCCAGAATTATTGAAACTCCCTTATGAACGATCAAGACTGCCCCGAAAGATGTGTAGATGAACGTCATGGGGATCATGCCCAGGAAAGTCATGACCGTGAATGATTTCAGGGACATCTTTGTGAGCCCGGCCCCGTAGCTCACAATATCGAATGAAATAAAGGGGACCAGCCTGGAAATAAATACCACTTTCGAGAGCAGCCTGTCCGAGCATTGCGTGCAGAAATTGATGTGTCCGCCCATGACCCGTTCCAGCGCTTCTCGGCCCAGGAACCGCGCGATCAGGAAGCTTATAACGGCCCCTGCCAACCCGCCGATGACCGAATAGAGGGTACCCTGAAGAGCGCCGAACGTAGCACCGGCGGCGATGTCAAGGGGAAGACTGGGAATCGGGCTTATCACGACCGCCAGGGCCATCATGCACATGTAGATCAGCGGGCCGAACACCCCGGCACTTTCCAGCACCGCCTTCAACCTCTCGATAGTGAAAAAAGAGGTAATGTCCCAAATATAACCGGCGAGATAAAGACCGGCAATAAAAACGATAAAGGCAATGACCTTGAGCCTGCTGTATCTCTTTGTCCCCGCTGCATCCTTGCCTGAAACGCAGCTAGGATTCTCAGGTTTTAAAAAGGTCATTAAAAAAAGAACCGTTTTTTATTTCAGCCGAGATGTCGTTAAGGTCATCCCGTGACATGCCCAGCACGGCCAAAGATGAAGGATCAAGCGGAGAAACGTAATCCTGGGAAGTCGCTCTGAAGACATGAGTGTCAGCGATATGGTCCGCGACATGCACAGTGGCAATTTGTAACCGGTCACCTGCCGCACCGGATGGAAGATGATGATGCAGGACCGTATCGCACACCGTATCAGGCAGGTGCCATCTGACGGCAATCCAGTTCCCGATGTCGGCATGGCTGAAACTGAAGACCTCTTTTTCAGCATCAGTCAGTGACTTCCCTTCAGCGAACACGTTCATCACTTCCAGGTAATCATCATGAAAATACCGGCTGAGCACGAGCATGCCGATATCGTGAAGAATGCCGCTGATAATGATCTCATCCGTGGTGCTGAATTTGAAGCGTTTTGACAGAAGCCTGGAGATAAACGCGACGACCACGGAGTGATTGAAAACCCTCTCGTAGTCAGGTGTTATGTGACGGGATTCAGCATTGAGGACGGTCATTATGGATATGCCGAGGGCAATGTTCTTGACACTGTTGAAGCCTATCCGCATTATGGCGTTCCTGAGTGTTTTGGCGGGGGTATGAAATCCGTAAAACGCCGAGTTGGCGACACTCAGGACTTTTGCGGATATGGCCGGATCGTTTCCGATTATAGACTCGAGTTTGTTTACCGAGATCAGGTCATCATCAGCGAGTGCTATTATTTTTTGCGCGATTGCAGGGAGGGAAGGAAGATTTGTAATCTTTTCAACATATAATTTCAAAGAGTCATTCATATTAAACTGTCTCCTGCCAAACATGTTCGGAAAACAAGCGTAAGGTAACGGCAATAATGTATTTTGCTCTGCCCCCTCAGTGAGGGAGCAGAGCGGATGATAATAAATTATTGACCTTCGGTCTTTTCTTCGGCGGGTGCGGCCTCGGACTT
>JBFLYJ010000002.1:0-26940 GCA_040756635.1 Nitrospirota bacterium | reverse complement strand
TAAAAACTCAAATATCAAAGATCAAAGATGAGGAAATGGACTATTAAATAATCTCTCCTCCATATCTTTAATTTTTTATTTTTTATATTTAATTTAAATGCTGATTCACTGTGTTTATGAGTTGTTCAGCCTCTTTAATATCTCTATCCGGGACAGATGTGAAATCGCTTACAGTTTTAGTATCGCCGTAACGTTAAAGTGCAGCAGCTCTCCAATATACCTGAATGTCGAGAGGCACTTCGAAGCGTTTTCATCACCCTGGGCCGCCCCGCCAGAAACCTCCCTGCAGAAGGCCTCCGCCATCCTGTAATAGATGTTCTGCATGTGCCAGTAATCGATATCTGCAGGGAGAAGCCTGATCAGCTCCAGAAACTTTTCGATCTCGATCAGCAGATTTAAATCCGTCGGCCCTGACTGAAGTCTGTTCATCATCATCTCGAACCTGCGTCTTACCGAAAATTCGATGTCGCGGGGATCTGACGTTATGTTCCAGCGCCGGAGATCATGGATAATCTCCTGTATCCTGTCCACATCCAGCCCGTCTTCGGAGAATGCCTTCTGGAGGCCGGTGTTCAGGGTCAATTCAGCAGCGGCATGGAAGGCTTTCGGCACCGGCATGCCGGCCTCGTCTCTTATGAACCCCATCAGTATGCGGTTCGTGTCGTATATTGAAGTGTAAATATCTACAAACCCTTCAACGGTCCCCGCGATAAGAAGGTTAAGGATCTTTCGCTGCCGGTCCCTGAAGAGGTGTATCAACGAATAATTATGCGTCCCGAAATGGCGGTCCATCAGCCTTATGATGTCCGCGAAGGCCCCCTTTTCAAAGGCCCGCACCATTTCTTCTTTCATGTCCCTGTACAGAGATTCCCCGAAATACGCACCGACGCCTCCGTTTACCGCATGGCCGCCGAGGTGCAGGACACAAAAGCAAATGTCGGCTGAGTCCCATGTGATATTTGACGATACTATTATCCTGCCCGCCGCGAGGGAGGCTGTGCCCGCTGTTATCTTCCGGTAGTCCTCGTCCCTGACCGTATAACTGAAGACCTCATGCTCATGCCTCTTTCCCTCGAAGATGGAGCTGACCGCGTAATGGGCCGCGACCTTCTTGAGGTCGATACAGGCGGGTTTCACGAATTTCCTGTAGATGACCGCGCCGTTCTCATGTTCAGGCAGGTTGCTTTTGGCGGCGGCAAGCCTCTTCATGAGGGCGCTCTCAAGATTGTCCCCCATAACGTCTTCCGATAACTGGACCGCCCTGCCCGCGTACTGGAGAACCTGGACTGTCTCTATCCCCGACAGTTCGTCGAAAAACCAGCCGCAGCTCGTGTACATGAGCATCGAGTGCCTCTGCATTTCAAACAGCTTCAGCATGAGGACCTTCTCGTCCCGCGACAGTTCTTTTTTCGCGTGCCTGCTGAAAAAGGCATCAATACTTTCCGCCGAGCGGTCGAGTACTATCTCAATGTAATCGTCCCGGGCTTTCCAGGCGTTCCCAAGGTATTGCTTGGCCTTGTGTTCGAACCTGAAAGCGAGCTGTCCCCTCAGCCAGTCCAGGGACTCGCGGAGCGGACCGCGCCACTGCTGGTCCCACCCGGGACGGCCGCCTGAATTACATCCGCAATTGTCCCTCCACCGCTCGATGCCGTGAATACAGCTCCATGATGAATTTTCAATTATCTTCACTTCATGCGTAGGCGGATGCTTTTCGAGGAACTCGCCGTAATTGGTCAGCCTGGCCAACCCTTTTGCCTCAATGTAATTTAGGGCGTAAGCAAGGGCCATGTCGCCGAACCTGTGATGGTGCCCGTAGGTCTCCCCGTCCGTGGCAATATGCAGAAGCTGGGGCCATTTCCTCAGATCGGTAAAACCCGACAGCAGGCGGCTGACAAAATCTTCACCCCTGTCGAGTAACTTTTCAAAGGCCACGCCCTGGGAGATCGGCCCGTCATAGAAAAAGATGCTTATTTTCCGTCCAGACTTAAGTTTGCAGAGATAGGCCCTTGACGGGTCAATGGTCCCGCTGCCCACATCTTTCCATTTGCCGCTCCCGATCTTTCTCACCCTGGCCGCCTGTCTGGGGGCAAGTATAGTGAACTTTATACCGTGTTCGGCTAGGATGTTGAGCGTTTCATTGTCGACGGCGGTCTCGGCAAGCCACATGCCTTCAGGGGCGCGCCTGAATCTGCTCTCAAAATCCCTTATCCCCCACTTTACCTGGGTGCGTTTGTCACGGCTGTCCGCAAGGGGCATTATTATGTGGTTATATACCTGGGCCAGCGCGTTGCCGTGGACAGAGTAGAGTCCCGCGCCCTGCCTGTCCGCCCGCAGAACGGCCTCATACGTATCGGGAGAATATTTCTCCATCCATGAAAGGAGCGTAGGGCCGAAATTAAAACTGATCCTGCTGTAATTGCTAACGATGTCTGAAATACGCCCCCTGTCATCCAGTATCCTGGATGCGGCGTTCGGCGCGTAGCACTCCGCGGTGATGCGCTCATTCCAGTCATGATAGGGAGCAGCGGAATCCTGGACCTCCACGGTCTCGAGCCACGGGTTCTCCCGCGGCGGCTGGTAGAAGTGCGCGTGAATACAGATGTAGCGTTCCATAGAAAATTTTCGATCAAGTGAGTCCGCAATCAAAGTGTCAGTGATTAGCGACAGTGAAAGACAAACCTGACACTGACAACTGACACTAACACAACGCCCCCTAAGGACTCTTGAAAAACAGCACGCCCAGCGGAGGCAGCTTCAGTAACAGGGAATGGTCCCTTCCCTGTACCGGTACAGGCTCCGCTTCAGCGCCGCCGGCATTTCCGATGCCGCCTCCCATGTAAAGATCCGCATCGCTGTTGAGGAGTTCTCTCCACCAGCCCCCCCTCGGCACCCCTACCCTGTAGTTGAAACGGGGCACAGGGGTAAGATTGCATACCACCAGGATTTTATCGCCGGTAGTCTTGCCTTTCCTGATAAAACTTATGATGCTCTCTTCCCAGTCATGGAAATCGATCCACTCGAAACCGTCGTTGGAAAAATCGAGCTCATAAAGCGCGGGTTCATTTCTGTAAACGTGATTCAGGTCCCTGAGCCATTTCTGGACTCCCTGATGATAGGGGAATTCAAGGGCATGCCACTCCACGCTCTCCTCGTGCACCCATTCTTTCCACTGCCCGATTTCACCGCCCATAAACAGCAGTTTCTTGCCGGGATGTCCGTACATGTATCCGAACAGCAGTCTGAGGTTGGCGTTGCTCTGCCATTCATCACCAGGCATCTTGCCGATCAGGGCCCCCTTGCCGTGAACGACCTCATCATGTGAAAGCGGGAGTACGAAATTTTCATAGAACGCGTACCAGATGCTGAATGTAAGCTGGTTGTGATGGTACTTCCGGTGGATTGGTTCATTCGAGAAATAATCCAGTGTATCGTGCATCCATCCCATGTTCCATTTCATTCCAAAACCGAGACCCCCGAGGTGGACCGGCCTTGACACCATCGGCCAGGCAGTGGACTCTTCAGCGATGGTCTGCACATCAGGGTGGGCGCTGTAGACCGCCTCGTTTAAACGCTTGATAAAACTTATGGCCTCGAGGTTTTCATTCCCTCCGTATATATTCGGGATCCACTCTCCCTCGTTCCTGGCATAGTCCAGGTAAAGCATGGAAGCTACCGCGTCGACCCTGAGTCCGTCAATGTGATATTTCTCGAGCCAGAACAGGGCGCTGCTGATAAGGAAGTTCCTGACCTCGCTCCTGCCGTGATTGAATATATAGCAGTTCCATTCGGGATGGTAACCCTTTTTGGGGTCATCATGCGCGTAGAGATGCGTACCGTCAAAATAGGACAACCCGTGCTCATCCGACGGGAAATGCGACGGGACCCAGTCAAGGATCACGCCTATGCCGTTTTGATGCAGGACGTCGATCATGTACATAAATTCCTGGGGAGTGCCGTACCTGCTTGACGGGGCGAAGTATCCGGTTGTCTGATACCCCCAGGAACCGTAAAAGGGGTGCTCCATGATGGGCATTAATTCTACATGGGTAAAACCCATATCCTTTACGTATTCCGCGAGATAGTACGCCATCTCCTTGTAAGTGAGATACCTGTTGCCCTCTTCCGGCACCCGTCTCCAGGAGCCGTGATGGACTTCATATATGGAATAAGGTGCGTCCAGGGCGTTCTTTTTGTACCTCGTCTCCATCCATTCTTTATCATTCCATTTATATTCAATGTCCCATACCCTTGAAGCGGTCTTCGGCGCGCGTTCACAGCAGAAAGCGAACGGATCGCCCTTGTCCGCCCTGTACATGTGGTATCTTGAAGCGATGTGATATTTATAATTAAAGCCGTCCTTAACGTCCGGAACGAATCCCTCCCATATCCCTGATTCGTCCCACCTCGGCATGAGCTGGTGTGACTCCTTGTCCCAATCGTTGAAATCACCCATGACCGACACCCTTTCCGCGTTGGGGGCCCATACGGCAAAATATGTACCCTCCCTGCCTTCCACGGTCATCGCGTGAGAACCGAGCTTGTCATAAAGCCTGAAATGGTTCCCCTCCTTGAACAAATAAATATCGTGGTCCGTAAATCGTGTCGCGTGATATACGCGATTTCTCGTATTTTCCATATCAGGTCTCCTCTTTTGGTCTATAAATCAGACCTATACTTAATAAGCATAAATAGCCGCCGATGCAATTATTCCTTTAAATGAAACATCCCTGGTCTGCGGATATACACATACTATCACTTTTCCTCTGCATTGGCTATTCTTCAATACAGGAGCCGGCAGATCCCACGCTCCATTGTACCCTCTTTATCCGTTTCTGTCACTCTTTTTTTGCAGGTTGTGCCGATACCTGACACCACATACCGATATTTATTTCTTTCTTAAAGGGCGCGTTAAACTCGAGACCTTTGCATCCGGAAAGGCAAATCAAAAGCATCCCCGGCCTCCCAACCGCTTGTTTGAATAAACCTCCGGAATAATGATATTTTAACTGGTGTCCAGAAAAGTCATGATAAGCGCCGGTGAGACCTCCGGCGAACTGTACGGCGCACTGCTGAGCAGAGAGATCAAAAAGCTCTGGCCTGACATACAGATCTTCGGGATAGGCGGCGCGCGCATGGAAGCGGAGGGAGTAAAGCTGATCGCCCCTATCGCCCATGTGATAGGTATTGTCGAGGCGATTAAATACATTCCGCAGGCGAAGAGGACACTTAACAGGGCGGCCCGGGTCATGCTCGAAGAGAAGCCGGACATACTTGTGCTGATCGACTATCCGGATTTCAATCTCGCGCTTGCCAAAAGGGCTAAGGCCGCCGGGGTTCCGGTGCTTTATTACGTCAGTCCGCAGGTCTGGGCCTGGAGGGGCGGCAGGGTATACAAGATCGCGGCCCTGGCGCGAAAGATGGCGGTGCTGTTTCCCTTTGAGGTCGATTATTACAAGAAGACGGGCCTTCCCTGTGAATTCGTCGGCCACCCGATCACCGAAACCCTCGACTTTCATCAATCTAAGGAAGATCTGAAAAACGGTCTGGGACTGGACCCCGGAAAAGGCGTTATAACCCTGCTCCCCGGAAGCAGGCCCAATGAGATAAGCAGACACCAGGGGATCATTATGGAGGTGGCGGAGAAAATCCATGGTGAGTATCCTGATATGCAGATAGTGGTCCCGCTCGTGCCGGGTTCCGTACTGACGGAAAAAATGATGGATTATGTGAAGGTCATATACGGCCGCACTACTGAAGCGGTCGCCTGTTCTGACGCGTCTGCCGTGGCATCCGGCACAGCGACACTCGAGACCGCGCTATTGGGTACCCCCATGGTAGTCTATTATAAGGTCTCACCGCTGACCTACATCCTCGGCAGATTACTGACCAGGTCCAGCGCTATAAAATTCTTCTCCCTCGCAAATATCCTTTCAGGGAAAGAGGTGGTGCTTGAGCTCCTGCAGAAACAGGCGGACGCGGAGACTATCTTCCAGGAGATTAAAAGAATGCTGAATGATCTCCCTTACAGGGACTGCATGATGCGGAACCTGAATAAAATACGGGGCGTCATGGAAAACAAAAGGCCCTCCGAAAGGGTGGCGGCCATCGTCGGAGAAATTGCAGGCTGGAGCTGAGTGAAAACTCATTACCGGATCAATCGGCACAGGTGTGAATGAAAGGTAATTCAATGCAGACGCTATATAATATTATTTCCACAATAGGCGTTATTCTTTATCTCCCTTTTCTCTTGTTAAAGAAAGGGCCTGAGAGCAGATCTGCATTTATCAGGGAGCGGCTTGGCCTGGCCAAATACGGGAAGACACATATATGGGTCCACGCCGTGTCCGTCGGGGAGACGCTGGCATGCGTCCCTTTTCTGAAGAAACTGAGAAAAGAGATCCCGGACAGGATGATAGTATTCTCTACGACGACATATACCGGACAAAAGATCGCCAGAGAAAAATTCCCTGAGGCGGACAGGATATTCTACATGCCGCTTGATTCCGTGTTTTGCATAAAGAGGGTCGTCAATTCCCTCAAACCGGACATATTCTTAACGGTCGAGACCGAACTCTGGCCCTCTTTATTCAGGTGCCTCAAGGACGCAGGCTCCCGGATTGTAGTGCTGAACGGCAGGATTTCACAGGACTCGTTCAGGGGATACAGCAGGATTAAATTTCTGATGGCAGAGATGTTGTCCTGCGTCGATTTTTTCTATATGCAGGACAAGGGAGATGCTGAAAGGATCATGGCCCTCGGCGCGGACAAACACAAAGTCGGCGTTATGGGGAATTTCAAGTTTGACATAGATTTTAACGAGGCCCTGCCGCTTAACTGGATGAACGGCATATCAGGCAAGGTCCTGCTCGCTGCAAGCACTCATGAAGGAGAAGAGGAGATGGTACTGAAAGCGTTCGATATGGTCCGTAAAGAATTTAAGGGAATAAAACTGATCCTCGCGCCGAGACATCCTGAAAGGTTCGCCGAGACCGCGGCGCTTATCGAGAAACAGGGACATTCATACATCAGACGCTCCGCAATCAACGGTAAAGAGTTCGCGGGTCAAAACGAGGCGGACATTATACTGCTTGATACCCTCGGCGAGCTGTCAAGGGTCTTTGCCAGGGCATCCATAGCGTTTATCGGCGGCAGCCTCGTCCCGAAAGGGGGGCATAATGTCATGGAGCCCGCGTATTGGTCCAAACCCATCATCTTCGGACCTCACATGGAGAATTTCCCGATTGCCGCGGAATTTCTCAGGAGGTCCGCGGCAATGCAGGTGAGTGACGCCAGGGAGATTGCCGAGACCGTTATAACATTAATCAGGGACAACCGGAAAGCCGCGGAACTGGGGAGAAACGCCAGATCAATTGTCGACAGGAACACCGGCGCGGTCAACAAGGCAGTTGAACTGATAAGAGGTTATATTGGGACTGTTTAGCGCTATATACGGGCTGGGGCTTTCGTGCTGGAAACGCTTCAGCGGGGACCCGGCCAGACTGCCCGCAAAAGTGATCAGCATAGGCAATATGACCCTCGGGGGAACAGGCAAGACCCCTGCCGTGATCGCGCTGGCGCAGGAAGCAAAACGAAGGGGGCACAATCCCTGTATCCTGACACGAGGTTACAGGGGGAAAGCCAAAGACATCAGCTTTGTAAGCAGGGGGGAAGGTCCTCTATTAAGCCCGCTTGACGCGGGAGATGAAGCATACCTTATGGCCGAAACGTTAAAGAGGATCACTATAATCAAGGGCAAAGACAGGTTCAGGGCCGGCATCGCCGCCCTGGACAATTCCCAGCTCGCTATCGTTAACCTGCAGGGGCCTCCTCTCTTTATCCTTGATGACGGCTTTCAGCACTGGAAGCTCTACAGGGATGTTGATGTACTTCTTATTGACGCAACGAACCCGTTCGGAAACGGAAAGCTGTTTCCGGAGGGTATTATGCGGGAACCATTCAGCGCGATGTCCCGCGCCCATATAATCGTATTGACAAAGGCCGACTTGGCCGCTGAAGGGGTCCTCACCGAAACAATCCGGAAGATAAAACAGAATAACCGGGAAGCCCCCATTTTCACCGCGTCCCACAAACCCGCAGGACTGATAACAGCTTCGGGAGAAACTAAAGGGCTTGACACACTGCAGGGAAGGGGAATTTACGCCTTATCAGGGATTGCGAATCCTGCGCACTTCCACGCGACTTTAACATCCGCGGTGGCCCGGATAGAAAAGTCGATGAATTTCAGGGACCATCATATTTACAGTCAGAAAGACATGGACAAAATAATGTCCGACGCTGATGGACTGGACATCGTCACCACAGAGAAGGACCTCGTAAAGCTCAGGAAACTGGATATGCCGGAAAAACTTTCGGCCCTGAAAATTGAGTTTTCCGTTGATAATGAATTCTATGATGTCATATTCCGTATGATCTCAATATGAAAAAGTGTCAGTGTTGAATATCAGTGTAAATCACATCTGTCCAAGATAAAGGCTGAATCCCTCATAAACACAATGAATCAGAATTTAAATTAAATATAAAAAATAAGAAATTAAAGATATGGAGGAGAAATTATTTAATAGTCCTGTTCCTCATCTTTTATTTTTTATATTTGATTTTTTATCTCTTTGCGGTGTCGGCATTGTGTTTATTCGGCATTAAGCCTCTCCTGTCAATATTATTTGGGACAGCAATGAATGTAAATAAATAAAAAGACTGACACTAAACACTGACACTGACACTAATTTTATTTCCCAGGAGGATCCAATGATAAAAAACATCAATATCAAAACAAGATCAAGGACCGAGCTTGTGAATATCACCTCTGATGTGCAGAAGATAGTAAATGAATCAGGGGTGAAAGAAGGCGTATGTCATATTTATGTCCCGCATACCACGGCGGGTGTGACTATAAACGAAGGGGCGGACCCCTCGGTAGTTAAAGATATCGTGTCAACGCTCAACAAACTCATCCCCCACAGCGGGAACTACCTTCACGCGGAGGGCAACTCCGACGCGCATATAAAGACCGCCCTCGTCGGTTCCAGCGAAACCGTCATCATCGATGACGGGAAGCTTCTTCTCGGCACATGGCAGGCCATATTCTTCTGCGAATTCGACGGCGCGCGCCACAGGAGGGTTATAGTGCAGGTGACAGGCAGTTAAGGTCCGAAAATGTTTATCCGCCCCTGTATCTCACAGAGAAAGACAGGTATAATATATAAACACGTCTTTTCAGCCTTGCTGGATAAATAGCGTAAAGCCGAGGCGATAATTAAATTCATCAGCGTTCTTCATGTGAGATAATTTTGATACCTATGTTCAGGTTAAACTTTTTTATTGAGAATATCGAAAAGTTGCTATATATAAAATAATCCTGACAAAGGCTGTTCGGACCATTTATTCATTTCAGCATGTCCGGGCTTATACGGCAGACAATAGATCATTGGTATGACAATAAAATATACAAATCTGTTCATCATGACAAGGAGAGAATTATGAAAAGGGCATTGTACGTATTTACAGCCGTAATATTACTGATTGGATCAAACCTCTTTGCTTCGGATGTATCGGTCGATGGCAGCGGAAACATTACGACCGGAACATCCAATAATTACGGCAATCTGAAAGTGACGGGGGCCTCCGGGGAACACGCCGTCGCCGGTGAAACAAGCGGCACAGGAGCGGCCGGGGCGTACGGCAAAAATACAGATAATAATAACTACGGGTTACTCGGAAGCGACAGCTATGGAGTATACGGCAAAGGGTTTGTCGGCTACGCAGGATATTTTGACGGCAACGCAAGGGTAACAGGCGATCTTACAGTCAACGGAAGCATCGCGGGTGAGACGGACCCTACGGTAAACAGCAGCGTCAAGGACGGCGTCGACTGGTCTGAGCTTACGGGCATCCCGGCGGGGTTTGCAGACAATATAGATAATACCGGCGGCAGCGAGGTATGGAGCCAGAGCGGACTTGATATTTACTACAATTCAGGCAATGTCGGGATCGGAACGTCCGCGCCTGCCGGCAAGCTGGATGTCAATGGAGATCTTTGTCTTAACGGTCTGTGCCGGACATCATGGCCTACAGGTTCGGGAACCGGGGCTTTCACCGATACGGGTACTACAGCCTATTATAACGGCGGTAATGTCGGCATAGGGACCGCCAGTCCGGCAGCTCTCGGAAGTACGGACACTAAAGTGCTTCACCTGCTGCAGCCCGTGGCATCGCTCGACAATGCGGCGGCAGGGGTCAGGATGGAAATTGAAAATATAGTCAATGGAGGAATAACAAGTGCGTATAATCAGGCCAGTGGTGAAGGGGGCGTTTTCGTCGGTTCCCTGAGCTATCACAGAGTAGGCTTTATAGCCAACAGCATGGAAAAGATGTCCCTGACGCCTGACGGCAACCTGGGCATAGGCACTACTTCCCCGTTGCAACTTCTTCACGTCCAGGGGAATGCCTATATATCCAATTCCCTCGGAATAGGTACGGACTCTCCAACAAATAATCTTCAGGTGAGCGGGGCCAGCGCCCTCTTCAGCTCCGATACAGGGCATTTCCGTCTGTCTCTGTCAAAAAAGCTCCAATCCGATATCGCTTCGATTATATTTCAGGATAACTTCAGCGGACGCGCGGAACTTGGGCTTACTTATGACGACTATTTTCACATCAAAGTGTCTGCCGATGGTACGACCTTTACCGATGCATTAATCGTGGACAACTCCAGCGGTAATATAGGTATCGGTACATCGGACACAGCATATAAGCTTCATGTCATAGGAGGAAACAATGCCGCTGTGTGGGCAGAAAACACAAGTACCTTACCCACCTTAAACATAACCCAATACGGGACCGGCCATGCTATCAGGGTCTACAATAATAACAGCGGTTCCGGGGCGGCCCTGCTCCTGGTGCAAAACGGCACCGGGGCAGCTCTGCTCGTCAGAAACGGTTCCGGTGAAATAATGAGAGTGGACGGGTCCGGCAATGTCGGCATCGGTACGTCGACTCCTCAGGGGAAACTGGACGTCAATGGCCCTATTTACCAGAGAGGTGGCATACTGCATGCCGATTATGTCTTTGAACCTGATTATAAACTGGAATCAATAGAAGAGCACACAGACTTTATGTGGAAAAATAAACATCTTGCATCGATTCCCAAGGCAGCGGTTGACGGTAACGGCGATGAAATCATCGAGGTCGGCTCTCATCGCAGGGGTATTGTAGAAGAATTAGAGAAGGCGCACATATATATAGGCCAGTTAAACGACCATATAAAAGACCTGAACAGCAAGATCCGGTTTCTCGAGGAAAGACTCGCAAAGATCGAAGTGGTGAATTAGTCCGGTAAAAATGGCCTGATCAAGATTAATGAACTGCAGCGGCACCTCTGTCAGCCGCTTTTTGAATTCTCAGGATTCCATGGGGCAAATTTCAGGAGGAGCAGCATCCCCGGTATCGCGATCAGGACGCAGCCGATAAAGAAGTTTTCCCAACCCATGTATTTGGCAAGAAAACCTGTAGGCGCTGAAGCAATGACCCTCGGGACCCCCATCAGGCTCGTCAGCAGCGCGTATTGCGTGGCGGTAAATTTTTTGTTCGTGATACTTGCCATAAACGCCGAATAGGCGGCAGTGCCCATCCCTCCGCTCAGGTTCTCAAAACCTATGACAGCAGACAGTGCGGGAACATTATGGCCGATACGCGCCAGCATGGCAAACCCCGCGGTCGATACAGCCTGCAAGACGCCGAAGACCCATAGAGACCTGTTGATCCCGAGCTTCAGCATCATCAGTCCGCCGATCAGACTTCCGATAATCGTCGCCCAGAACCCGAACAGCTTTACCACCGCGCCGATCTCAGTCTTTGAAAACCCGAGATCAAGATAAAATGGGACCGTAATTGCGCTCGCCATGGTGTCCCCGATTTTATAGAGGAGTATAAAGAAAAGTATCCATATGGCCCCCTGTCTGGTGAAATATTCCACGAGCGGGTCGATAACAGCCTCTTTCATGCTTCTCGGCACGCCCATCGGCGCGTCCGGTTCAGGAGTGTATAAAGTCGTCAAGACTCCGGGAAGCATGCAAGCCGCCATTATCACGTAGACCATAGAGAAAGACATGTGGTCCGCCATGATCAGTCCGCCGCCTGAGGCCAGCAGCATTCCCACCCGGTACCCGTTGACATAGAGAGATGACCCCAGGCCCAGCTCCTCATCAGAAAGGTCCTCCCTCCGGTAGGCGTCGACTACTATGTCCTGCGAGGCGCTGAAGAATGTAACTATAAAGGCCGCGAATGCCACCATCCACGGGTTCTTTCCGGGATCTGTCAGGGCAAGACCGACAATCGATAGCATCAACGCGATCTGGGCAACAAGCAGCCATCCCCTTCTTCTGCCAAGGAAGGGAAGGGTAAAACGGTCAAGAAAGGGGGCCCAGATGAATTTAACGGTATAGGGAAGGCCGACAAGGGCCATCATACCGATTACCGCGAGGTCTACGCCCTCTTCCTTCATCCATGCCTGCAGCACGGAAATAGTGAGCAAAAGTGGAAGGCCGCAGGCAAAGCCCATTAAAAAGGAGACCAGCATCTTGCGGCTGAAGATTGCCTTGAGCATTTTCATATTTATTCAAATATCATTTCTGGGCTGATCAGTCCAGCGGCCTTAAAACGATGATCCCGGGCTTCCCCTTCAGGTATTTTCTCAAATCCTCATCCATCACCCTTCTGTGCTTTTGCAGCGATGAGGCATGTCTGAATTTGACTCTCTCCTGCTCCCTGATGACAATGCCGGCATGTGATATATCAAGTCCTGCTGTTTTCGAATATATACCCGCGTAATCACCCGTTTGCAGGTTACGGATCACTTCATCATCAATCATGTCCGAATGGATATAGTCAACCGCTCTCTCCGTAACAGCGATACCGGGGAGGAAACAGGTCCCGTCGTCCTTCCTGTTTAGCATTTTGACCACCTTCTGGCTGCTGCCGTAACTGATCTCTGCAGTTACGTCTCTGACCAGCGCTGAATTGAATTCCCGCCAGTCGGTAAAGAAATGGTTCCTGTTCTCAAAGGAAACGGTCCCTGAGCGGTATCTCACTTTCCTGATATTCTCCTTAAATTCCGGGAAGGATTTTGAAAGCCGCATCGCCTCGATGTAATCGATAAACGTAAAACAGTCAAGAGCCTCAAGGTTGATGACATACACCTCCGGCATCTCCGGGTCCCCGATTAACGTGTTTTCTTTGTAAGAAGTTTTGAGAAACTGTCCCGAAAGAAAGGCTATCCTGCTGCCCGCGCCTTTGATAACTGACGCCTCCTTCAGAAGATGCCCTATGCCCTCCTCCGTCCATTTGCCCAAATTTATCTGTTCTTTCATCGCCACGCTATTTTAACATTATGTTTAGCAGTTAGACACAGTACCCGGCAGGCAGCAGTGACCGGCACAATCTTTTATCAAGGGCCGGTAATGCGTTATACTCTAGTTAGGTCGTATTTTATGTCATCTGTTTATCATAGTTCAGCGGCAGGCTGACGGGAACACCGAGGGAGAGCATTTTAAAGTCATCTCGATACCCTAGCAGCGGCTGTAACAATGCCTTATTACGGCAGATATATAGTATAAATACAGACAGTACAATGATGTAATATAATATTGCATCGAATTTCGAATTTTAAAATGACCTCCCTCTTTGTTCGAACTGACTGAGGAGCAGGGACTGATATGAATGATAATGATAAATCAAAAGAACAGCTGATAAAGGAACTTGAGGCTATGCGTCAGCTTGTCGCCGATATGGAGAAGGCATACTCACGCTCTGACGAACTGATATTTCAGTCGGCCTACAGCTGGGAAGACACATTCAATAACATCACCGATATGATCACGGTCCACGACAAGGACTACAACATCATACACGCCAATAAGGCGGCTGAAAAGATACTCGGTCTCCCTTTTCTAACGTCAAAAACAGCGAAATGTTATGACCTTTATCACGGGGAGAGCTCCCCGCCGAAAGGATGTCCCAGCTGCGAATGTCTGAAAACCGAGAAGCCGGTCGCCTTTGAAAAGTTCGAACCTCACCTGAACAAATACCTTGAAATAAGGGCCATGCCCCAGTTCGACAGCAGCAATAAACTCATCGGCGTAATCCATATCGTCAGGGACATCACCGAACGCAAGCAGATGGAGGAGGAGATAACATCCCTCAAGAAACACCTGCTGTCGGGCGAACTGGAGAATGAAGGAGTATTCTCGTCTATCATCACGAAAAGCAAGAAGATGAGGGCGATCTTCCAGTACATCGAGGCGGTGGCAAAATCGCAGAAGCCGGTATTCATTACCGGGGAAACCGGCGTAGGTAAAGAGCTGGTATCACGGTCGGTCCATCTCGCGAGCGGGTTAAAGGGTGAATATATAGCGGTCAATGTTGCAGGACTGGACGACACTATGTTCTCCGACACACTGTTCGGACATAAAAAGGGGGCGTTTACCGGAGCGGACAAGGACCGTGAAGGGTTGATCGTACGCGCGTCAGGAGGCACCCTGCTGCTGGATGAGATAGGCGACCTGAGCAAGTCATCGCAGGTGAAGCTCCTGCGCCTTCTGGAAGAAAGGATATACTACCCTCTCGGGTCGGACATCCCCGAGAAAAGCAACGCGCGCATAATCGCCAGTACAAACCAGGACATTCAGGAGCAGATAGAAAAAGGGACCTTCCGCAACGATCTGTATTACCGCCTGTGCGCTCACCATATCCACATCCCTCCTCTTCGCGAGCGTCTTCAGGACATTCCACATCTGCTGGACCATTTCATCAGGGAATCGTCGAACACCATGCAAAAGAAAACTCCGGTGCTTTCCCCGGAACTCGTCACCCTGCTTTCAAACTATCACTTCCCGGGCAATGTCCGGGAGCTTCAGGCGATGGTACATGACGCTGTCGCGCAGCATAAATCAGGCAAACTCGCCCTTGACAGCTTCAAGGGGTTCATAAAACAGAGACAGTCGCACGCGGAAACAGAACCCCTGCCTCTGGATGAAAACTCGTCTTCACTGAAAAGCATATTCGGACACTTCCCGACCCTGAAGGAGATGGAAGAACACATAATAGCTGAAGCAATGAAGTGCTGCGACGACAACCAGGGAAGCGCAGCGTCCCTGCTCGGTATTACGCGCCAGGCCCTGAACCAGCGGCTCAAGAAGAAAATCAAACCCTCATAGGTGTTTTTATCTACACGTCCTGATTTCGGGACGTAAATTCCCCGGCGTGTGAAAACAGAATTCAGTTATTCAGTTATCAAAAGACGTAGTCCGCAGTTAGGGCATTCCACAGTTTCTTCATTTACGGGTGAACCGCAGGCCGGGCACCTGCCCTCTTTTCTCATGTTCTCTGATTCCCGCGCTTCGGGATGGACATTCATGTAATGCTCTTCGATAATGTCATTCGCCCGTGAAGCGTCGGACTCGGACACAAGCAGCTGATACGGATGAGAACTGCAGCCCTTTTTGCATCTGTCGACATTGATAACACATGGGATTGAGGCGTCTATCAGGGCATTGTACAGTTCATTCAGCCATTCGAGGTCGCCTTCCCTGATGATGACGGGGCTGTCCAGGATTTCTTCTCTGCAGCGCTGCCGCTTCGCCTGAATATTTTTATTGTCCTCGGGAAGAAGAAGCGCCGTGCCGCAATCCGCGCAGTTCTGGATATGCGCGAAATACTCGGTCCCGCAGTCCGGGCATATTTTAATGTTCATCATGGCTATACGTACAATAACGGATTTGACGGTCCGGGCCGCTCCTGAAATATGTTCTATCTGCGGGCCTGGCCGCCCCAGCCGACGGCGATCCCTATCGCGCCCTCAGGGCAGATATCCGGGCAGTTGCCGCAGTCAATGCAGTATATCGCCCGTTGAGCCAGACATTTCCCGTCCGACATCTCAAAACACTTGACCGGACAGGCGTTTACACAATCCCCGCACCCCGTGCATTTGTCCCAGTTCACTACAGCTATAAACATTTGTTCTTACCTCCGAAATTCATTTGCCCTTTAACCCGCGAAATCAATTAATGACCACTTATTATACCTGTCCTGTCCAGGAAAAATATCGTGTCCGGTAAGTATTTGAAGTGGACATGCGTGCTAAAAAATATTTATGGCAATATGATTTCAGAATTTACTTTGACGGCTTGCTTTCTTTATACAACAAGCTGACGGCAGGCATGATACAGTATTTGAGCGGATTTTTTTGCCGGTAGTGAAGACAGGAGGTCTGAACAGGCAAAAGCCTCGGAGTCACGCAGGATGCGGGACGAGAATGAGACGAAAATACTGTATCATGCCTGCTTTGCATAGTTATGCATTAACTTCTATGTCACAATTGTCATCCTGAGCTTGATTCAGGATCCAGAGACTTGTAATACTTTGAAAAGTCTGGATTCCGGACATTCATCCTTCGTAGCACTGCAGTGAAGCAGGCTACTGCGGAGAACGGAAGTCCGGAATGACAATATATACCTTGTCGCTATTGTGACACAGGCTGGCAAGTGGGAATCCAGGTTCTTTAAACCCTAAAAGCGGACCCCCGTCTTTCATCCTTCGCAGATCAGCCTTCGCAGCACATCGGCGAAGCAGACCGCTGCGGAGAACGGGTCGTGTGAGTGACGGATTTCAGCATAATTCGACTTTTGGATTGGTTCCAATAAAGTATAATACTCTGTATAACCTGTTTGATTAAGACAAATGAACAGCGAGAGAAAGAATGAGTACACAGGCATTGCTCGAAATTTATTCCGATTATACCTGACCCTGGTGCTATTTCATTACCGGGCGTATTGATCGGCTGAAAAAAGAATATGAAGTTGATGTCCGCTGGCGTGTCTATGCCCTGCGCCCGGACACGCCTGAAGAAGGGACACCGATTGAACGCATCTTCGCTCATCTGAGCAGCGATGACCTGAAGGCGATGAGGGACCGTCTGAAGAAAACAGCTGATGAAGTAGGACTGCCGCTCGGCGAACGCGTGATGACATACAACAGCAGGCTCGCGCAGGAACTGGGGAAATGGGCCGAGATCAATCATAAGGCCGATTTGTTTCACCATTCGGTATTCAAGGCCTACTTCGTGGACGGACTGAATATCGGAAAAATCCGGGTACTGGCGGACATTGCCGAGTCAATCGGTCTTTCACGAGAAGAAGCGGAAGACGTTCTTGTCAAAAGGACATTCCGGGCGGATGTCGATCAGGACTGGGCGCGTTCGAAAGAGATCGGGATCACTGCTGTACCCACCATCGTAATGGACAAGGACAGACTGGTAGGCGCGCAGCCTTACGAAACGCTGGAGGGGCTCATGAAGGCTCACGGGGTAAAGAAACGAACGGATCAGGGACGGACAAAATGAAGACAACCTGTCACCCTTTTCACAGGTCGTCTTCTACATCTCCCGGGAAGTAAGGCTCCTTGATGGATACTATTGGTGACGCAGAAGCGGGAGGCCTGAACAAATGGCCCGTTATCATGCCTCTTGTGGTGCCGAAGGCGGCCACGCCCCACGCGGTCAGCAGGCCGGCGTAGTAGAAAATACTCGCCCATTTAAATAAGGGAAGCCCGGTATGATGTGCCAGTTGAGCGATACCGGTAACACAGGTACCCACCGGAAAAGTAAATGCCCAATAGGTCAGGGCAAATCTCATTTGTCTGCGACGCGCCCTTATTGTCAGAAGAATTGCGAAACAGGTCCACAGAAATACAAAGCCGAAAACAGGCACACTGTAGAGCACGGCAAACAATTCAAATCCACGGGCGATCTGAGGGGGTACCGCGCCTTTCGCGACAGTACCAAGTATTCCCGCGGCGGTCATGGATTGCCCCAGGGGGCCCAATACAATCCACAGGGTCGGCACCCGGGAGGTACCGGATGTGCCGTGATACGCAAGCCGGCTCCATATCAATGAGATGATAATAAGCGCTGCCACAAGACTTAAGCCGAACATGGCAAAACAGAGATAGAACATGGTCTCTCTCGCCACGCCCGCGGTGGTATATGGAACAAGCAGCGCACCGATCGCCGCTGAAACCATGGGAGGAACGACCGGCATAAGCCATCCCCCAAAGGCGGAGTCCGGCCGCACCTTAAAGCTGGTAAAAAGGCGGTAGGGAATAATAACAGCAGTGCAGAGGCCGGTTATCGTGCCCGCGAACCAGAGGGCCCAGGCAACTGTAAGGGCAGGCTCCCGGCCGATAATATTACCGCCCAGCAGAAGGGCCCCTCCGCCGATGGTGAGCATGGCCATCGGAGGCGCCCCGTAAAATTGTGCCATCATGGGATCACTGAAGTGCCTCTTCCAGACATTTTGCTCCCGGAGCAGGATAACGCACGTAGCCAGAACAAGACCGATGAGCATAAAAGAGGCGAGGCACCAGACAACAATCGCGAAACCATGGAGTCTGTCCGAAAATATCGGCAGCGAGGCGGCCGCGTTGGCAATGATTCCTGTGCCCATCACCGAGGCAAACCAGTTGGGGCCTAATTCGTAGTCATTGTCAGCTCCCGTGACCGAG
The DNA here is from genome assembly GCA_040756635.1 of Nitrospirota bacterium. GTDB lineage: Bacteria > Nitrospirota > Thermodesulfovibrionia > UBA6902 > UBA6902 > UBA6902. The sequence goes on along the minus strand of JBFLYJ010000002.1, from coordinate 8,367 downwards.
TAAAAAAACCTCTTCCACCAGAACCCTTTTGTGCTTTTGTTTTTAAGATCGTCGTCCATATCCTTCCTTCCAGTGTGAATAATATATTCTATGTAGGAATGATATCACATACTCCTTCAATATCCGCAATGATCAGGGTCTGCAGGTGTTCGGGGTAAAGTGCGCAGTTTACGTTCAGGACTTGCATTTTTGCCGTGTCTTCTTCCTGACCGGGCAAGTAGTGTAATGACGAGAGGGTTGGGAGTCAAGGGCAGTCATTCTGATAAAAAAAGATCTGCCCTTGTGACCTTGGCCCGCTCAGATTGATGAGTTTGGGCGGTCCAGAAATCCCTCCAGGCCATCGGATACATAGTCACAATCTGGAAAGAATAACTTGTAACGGGACATCTCATCTATGCCTCGCTGCACCACGGTAACCTTAGGCTTCCTGGCGGCTGTGGTATACGCCCTTAATAGAAGGGAGCGTACGGCCAGATCCTCCGGGGGCAGAGAGTAACCTGCGATTATCCATTGGTCGGCTGTCCTCATCCACTCAAGGGCGCTACGCCAAACACTGAGCAGATTTGCATCCCGGATCTCGCGCACAAGCGACGGGGAAACAATATGCAATTGAAGACGAATATCTCTGCGGCAGTGACAGGTATTGCCAGCGTCTATGCTTTCCCTGAACGACTGATGAGCAATGGTGCCATCGGGATTGAAGTATACGTAACCGCAGCTTTGACATTTTAACAAGTCCAGAGACCCGTGAAGTTTGAATATGCGAAAAATCGGTTTAGACGGCCGAGTATGTTCGTCCCCACTTTCTGTATCTCGCCAGTCAAATCCGAGATCAAGAATATTGTAAAAATCTTTCTGTTTCATCTTGCCATAAAGTTCATACTCGATGCCGATGTCGTAATTGGTAGTTATCAAACCAAGCGTTTCTCCCTGATGCTCTATCCAGCGCGTGAGGAGATTGAGCATTTTTCTTTCGCGCTGCTGGTTTTCATCGCTACTGTCCCAAGGCTCAATGAAATCACCAAGAAGAATATCCGTTATAGCCTGTTTGAGCAGATCACGGCATCGCAGTAAAGTTCCCTCGCCGCCAATCGCTAACGCTTCTCCTGCAAAGAGTGCATATTCAACTAATGAGAATACCTCTGTTATGAGTGGCAAGTCCTGATCGACTACATCCTCGAATCCGGGGAGCAGTTGTAATAGGTAGGTGTAGAGTTCTTTCCGATCCCGTTTATTCTTCGCATCGCTGTTCATACCACTGAAAAGACTTTCGCTTTTCAGCTCTGAGCGAACCCTTGGTAAAAGTTCGCTTGTAAGCGGGTAGCCTATAGCCCGTGAGGCCCCCGCACCAGTGAATAAGGCAGTTTTCATAATTCAAGCCTCCAGCAGCATACGCATCAGGTTAGGAATACCGTGACCCTGATGATATCGATCACGTTGAATATCAGTGCAGGTCCTGAGCAGTAGTTTCTTTACTTCATCCGGTCGACCTTTGAACTCCCGCCTGACGGACAAGAAAGCAGCAAGCAGTCCGGAGACGTGCGGCGTTGCCATGCTTGTACCGCTTTCCTCCCGATAAAGTGTTGCTTCTGTATTTTTGCGGAAACGCGAATTGCATGAGCGGATGCGTTCACCCGGCGCTACTACATCCGGCTTAAGTCTGCCGTCCGATGTAGGTCCGCGTGAGGAGAATGATGATATGCCGTAAAGATTTGGCTTGTCAGAATTTACTGAACCCACGGATATACAGTCTTCAAGATTGGCGGGGTCTCCAATGGACATGGGGCTGTTAAGATTCACGTCACCCTCCGGGGTTGTAACTTCGACCTGACCTTCATTTCCGCTTGCTACACATATCAGCACGCCTGCTCGCCATAATCTACGCAGTTCAACACAGATTGGAGAGAAGCCACAGCCATAAACCGTTGCGTCGTAGGGCCCTCCCAGGCTCAGATTAAGGCCGTCTATGTATATATCCGAGTTATTTTCATTTTGTTCCGCTATATGATCAAGTGCTTTGATAATCCACGCATCTTCGCCTGAGCCCTTATCATCAAGCACTTTGTACACGACCAGCTTTGATAACGGCGCGATGCCCCTTATGGACTCGTCATCCGATGAGCCGGCGATAATACCTGCCACATGCGTACCATGCCCGTCACTATCACGGTCCTGCTTTATCAGCACCGGTCTCCCGGTCTTTGTACAGTCCCATACGGCCTCGATAGTATGGTGAGTCTGAAAGTGGGGATGATCATTACGTACACCTGTATCCAGTACCGCCCATCGGATATCACGGCCAAGCGCGCCATAACTCGCCTGTGCAGCATCTGCCTGAATAACACGCCCAGAACGGTGAATCAGTTTTCGTTTCATCGTGCTTTTCCATACTGCATATACACGAAGCTCCTTATGCTTCTGTGCCACCAGGCTCAGTTCGGTCGGAGTCAAACGAGCTGCTATAAAACGGCGCAGCCGGTCCACTCGAGCATCTTTCAGATTCTGCTTCCCAACGATACCTTCTATCTGCTTTGCGGCGTAGTCAATGCGCGAGGCCAAATCGGTCCTGCCCTGTTCTTTATTTGCCTCATGTTCACGCATTTCTTCAATTGTTTCGTTTATGGCCTGGTATCCCGGCTCCAATATTTCTATGAGCACCGGCTGGCGAGTCTCTACTGCAAAATTAGTCGCAACATCACGTGCAACGAGAAACCGTGCGTGCGTATCAATTCTGGCCGCACGGCTTACGTCAGTGCGCACTTTTGGATGTGCGAGATAGCCGGCCGCGGAGTGAGGGTTAAAGCCGTCAATCTGGAGGCTATGGGTGTTTACAACCATTTCGTCAACTATGAACCCATACGGTGTAAAGTCGTTTCCAATGCCTTTGTCCAGCGCGACCGGATCGAGCGGGTCAGCGAAGTTATGCCAGGCCTTGACGATACCAGGAACTTTAAGCGGACAGGAAAGGAGGTCCTGCACTTCTCTAATTCCGAGAGGGGAGCCGATCGTGACAAGATGCTCAATCTGAATCGGCATATTATTTACGATGGCGTTCAGGACTTCCAGGGTAATGATACTGCCCTGACTATGCGCAACAATAACAAACGGTTCGTTGTCCGAAGGGAGTATATCGCGCAATCGCTTTTGTATCTCCTCTCTCACCTTAGGCCGGAAGAAATAGGCGGCAGTATCTTTTACCAAGGCTTCCAAAAATACCCTGGCAATCGGCTTTCTCATGAAGGCCGGCAGCGGCAGAACCCTGGTTCTTACTCCCGCAGGCTCTATACCGGCCGTTTTCATAAGAGCATGAGAGAGATTCAGAGCATCTTCATTTTCTTCTGATACACCTGCATCTTTGAGCAAAGCGTCAACATTGATACCACTTTTTTCATTCACTGACTTAGTCCGGCTAGTACTCTCTCCGCCATGAAGAATATCTGCCCAGTAGGCCATATGAGTGCGCTCACCCATTTCGCGGCCAAACAGGGCGAGATCCCAATTACGTTTCAGATCGTCAGGATTCGGTTGACTGCCGATACCGTGAATGTACAAAACAGGTAATGTACCATCTACTAACCGTGACGAATCTTTTGTGATTTTCCTGCTGCGTGGTTTGCTTCTGCGCGTAGCCATAGATCAATCCCCTCAATAGTTTATATTGGATATGCTCTTTTTATGGTCAGGTTGACGCCGCAATCAAACAATATGTAGTCAATGTCGACGATCATAGCCTCTGGCCTGATTTAAACTATAACCATTTTACGAGCGTGAAAAGTACTAAGAACCCGTGCAAAGCTGATGAGAAATTATAAACTTCCCTGTGGCGTTTGTCACTAAGAAAAATATGGGGCGCTACCCCTGTTCTTTGAACCGTTGCAATACATATCTTATTTGATCTGCATACTGTTCAAAGCTTTTTTATACTTCTTTGCTTTCTCTTCTTCAATAGTTCCCGGCAGCACTAAAAGAATATTGTCTTTCAGAAAAGACCAGGTGTATAATTCGCCCTTCTTGTTTAATTCAAGATAATATTTTCTTACCTTATGAAGGTTCTCATTAAATTCAAAACTCAAAATGGTCCCCTCCAGGTCTTCTACCGATACACTAAATTTCACTATTTCCTTTGCCTTGGCTGGAAGGTTGTCATGAATGCCTGATACCTCAAAGGAGATATTATTAACCTCAACCCCTCTCTCATTTAATGCATTAATAACATCCTCTGTTGTCCAGACATGAGGAAATCCGTGAGGATGCCATGGAGGTACTTGGGGAGGGACAGTAATTGGGGCCGTAACTACCGGCATATTCCAACTGGAAGTACCACCGCCTGTAAGACCATAAGGTGGTGCATATGCATTTCTAATAAATCCATACAATGATAACACCACCGTAAGCATTATAATTATGAGTCTTATTTTATTCGTGTTCATTATACTTAACTTGTAATCTTAGCCTGAATGTATAACGATATCTATACTATGCAGGGATGATAAGAAGCTCTTCAGCCGTCCCTGTATAGAAAATTATAAACTTCCCTTTGGCGTTTGTCACGAAAAAAAAGGGATGCGGGCTTCCGCCCCTTTTTTTTGAAACGTTGCAACAGTTGCAACCGCTGGAACTGATGGAACGGTTTTTTTAACCAATCAGGGATAATCGCCCGCTACTTTAACTTCCGCGCTTCCTATCTTCTACACTTCTGCACTCGTAGCAACGGCTTGACTTTCAATCGTCTAAAGGAACCCGGATGTTATGCCCTAAGTTTTTCATCATGAATTTCTCTTCTTCTGACTCTAATGATGTTTTTGATGTACTTAACCGTATTGATCACAATAAATATTGGTCCGACAAACAGGCCCCAGACAGTCCATATACCAAGGACAAGATTCCACAAAGTGGATTGAAGAAGTACTCTGGACATACAGCGTTTACATAAATTAGCTTTATAAACGCCTTCACCCCTGACGTACCAATAAAAAGTGCAATGCTGAACTCTGGTAGTGTTATAACACCGGTCGAAGACGTCAGAATTCGACTGTGCGTTCGTTTTGAACCACTTATATTGTGTCATCCATTTTTCCTGTCATCATATATTATTGACGGCATAACGATATCTATACTATGCAGGGATGATAAGAAGCCCTTCAGCCGTCACCGGCTAGAAAATTATAAACTTCCCTGTGGTGTTTGTCACGAAATAAATATTAGATGCGGGGTTTCGGCCCTGTTCTTTGAGCAGTTGCAACCGCTGGAACGGGATTTATATCTCAAACCTCAATTCTCAAGTCTGCCCCCGACAACTACGCCTCTGCTTCTCAGGCTTCCGGTATTTTATTTCTCTCCAGCCATAGTCTCCATGCATCCGGGTAGAATCCACAATCGATTTTTGTAATTTCTTTTAGCGCTTTATAAGAGTAATCTCGTACTATGGATTCCTTATCTCCAAGAGCATTGACAAGGGCTGCAACCGAATCAGGGGCAGCAATTTTAAGAAGTGCCGTTGCAGCTTGTATACGCGTTTGACTATTATCATGATTTAGAAATACTATGATTTTTTGTGATGCGTTCTTATCGCCTATCAGACTCAAGGAATTTATTATTCGATTCAGCATATTAATGTCTTTCTCAGTTTCAAGTAATTCTAGAAGTGGTGTGACCGCCTGATTGTCACCCATTGAACCAAGAGCATTTATGGCATGATGTCTGATATTGCTATTGTCGTCTTTCAATAATTGTATGAGGGTCTTTAATGCCCTGCTGTGTTTTATCCCCCCGAGGGGTTCAATTGCCTCTGATGCCACTGACCTTAATTTGTCATTGCCTAAAGCCTTGAGGAGAGGATCAAGTGCCCTTTCTTCACCGAGGGTCCCCAGTATCCTGAGAGCAGATAACCTTACTACAGGGTCCTTTTCATTCATTAGAGGTAAAAGACGTTTAACGGCCTGAGCACCCATGTCCTTAAGATAGCTTTCTGCATAAGATCGCACCTGCGCGTCTTTATCATAAAGGGCATTGACCATAGGTTTTACCGCCTCTACTGCCTTTAGGAGTGAAAGTGCCTCTATTGCATATCTTTTCACTGCCGGGTTCTTATCTTTAAGAGCTTTGGCAAGATAAGTAATGGAGGGCTTGCCAATCTCTCTCATGATATATTTGAATTCGTTCTGGATATTGCGAAGCCTCATCCCCTTCTCTTTTCGCAAGGATTCGATCATGGGAGTGACGGAGAGTTCTCCAATTCTGATCAAAGAGTTCCTGGCTTCATAAATTCTCGGTTTATCACCTTGAGCAATGTATTCAATGAGATAACTTATAGATTCAGGATAAGGCATCATGCCCAGGGCTTCAAGGGCAGCCTCCGCAATATATGTGTTTTGATGAGTCATAGCTTCATTTATTATCCCAAGCGCCCTGCTGTCACCTAATATACCAAGGGCATGGATCGCCCTGACAGCCAGTCTTTGATTTTCTTCCTCCGCTTCCCTGGCAGGATTGCCGGATCCGAAAGATCCAGCTACTTTCTGGTTAACAGTGGCATTCTTTATCCCGGGATCTTTGAGCTTAGCAACTTCCATCAATGCTTCAAAAGCACGACCGTCTTTAATGTCCGCTAATATTACTGCCGCCTCAAGGCGATTATATGTATTGATGTCCTTGAGTATTTCAGGCAGCAATCTTAATGCAGATGCATCATTACGTCGCGCAAGCTCGAATAACGCCGTCATGCTAAGTTTATCATCCCGGTCATTTAAGGCAGTTCTGAGAAACTCATTAGAATTCTTGTTCTTTATTAATCCCTCCAGAGCGGCGGTTCTCACACTGTGATCCGGATCGATAAGTCTGTCACAAAGAATCCTTGCATAATTTATATCATCCCTGGTTGATAAAGCTTGCAATATACTCTTTCTTATCAACGGCTCATCTTCGCGTGAAAAGTCTTCTATTAGAGGTGCTACGTACGCCGGCTCTGCTATTTTTACTAAAGACAGCAAAGCTGCTTCTCTGACGAACCAATCCTCAAGTGTATTCTTATAGACATCAATGAGCGCCTGAAGAGTCGCCTGGTCTTTGGAGTCACCAAGCAATTCTGCAGCCTTACGCCTTATCCCCACCTCCCGGTCTTTTGTAAGAACATCTGTTATAATTGTTACCGGTACAGGCTCATTTAATTTCTGAAGGGCCTCAAGCAAAGCATATCTGATTTCCGGAAAGTAGTCTTTTAAAAGTTCAATTAAAGCTGGGGCTATGCGCCGGCTATTCTTAAAATTACCTAGAATTGTTATTGCTTGTCTGCGGGTATCCAGATGCCGGCCGTTTTTTGCCTCGTTTATGAGTGGATCGACAGCAGTCTCGCCTATGAGCATCAGAGTTGCTTCCGCACCTGCCTGCATCGTCCACTGGTCATCGGATAGTTTTTCTATCAGCGGTCCAGTAGCAACGTCACCAATTGCGGCGATGGCTGAAGGGGTTTCTTTGGCACATCCACAATCAAAGGCGAGCTGATTATCATAGGAGTACTTCTCAAGGTTTTTAATCAGATATGGGAGTGCAGGGGCAGCCTCCCTGCCAAGAACTTTGACCATATATACGGCCCGCAAACGATCAAGGCAGTTTGAGGACTTAAGATATTCGATGACTTTTCTGACAGGTGCAGAAAGGTTTTCAGAAACTTCATCCTTCGGGACCGAATAAATCTCAAAAGATTTCTCAGCAAGCATTCTATCTTTATATAGTATCTGAAAAGTCCAGGTTCCGGGTACGACCTCCCATTCATGCTCAAACCCAAAACCGTTATATGTGGGTTCGCCAAGTTCCGCATACGCCTGCCACTGCTCGACAGAGACGGGCTTGGCTGCATTTCTTGGAGGCCTCCTTCTTCCATGTCGATCGTAGATCTCAGGTTCGGGCTCAGGGGGTTTTATCAGGCCTGGCGTGATGACTTTTATTGTATGTTCTATATTGGTGTCGGGCGGTGTGCCGCGAAAAACGTATCGAATGCCGAAGCTTTTTCCGATTTCTGCGGGTATTCTGGTGGTCTTCTCTATTATTTTAATAGTGTTGGCGTTATAAACTTTTGAGTTACCAAGAGAAGTGCCTTCAGCTCTTACACTTCCCAACCTGTCACCCTCATAAATACCGTAATCGAGAATCTCAATCTCGGGGATGACTACATTAGTGTCAATCTTTTCGACTGGATGTTCCGGTATTGATTTACAGGAGAAGATTAATCCTATGAGAAATATAAAAATAAACTTGTTTTTTTTCATGGTTCATCGACGATATTAAAAAAATGTGTTATATCGAATCGGTATGAACTTCCCCTGCGAGTAAACTTATTCTTTGTATCTCGCCATCAAGCCCTCCACTTAG
>JBFLYJ010000199.1:0-6222 GCA_040756635.1 Nitrospirota bacterium | reverse complement strand
CCTGGAGCCGCTCTTTGCCGGTGTAATCGTGATCTTGCTCAGATCTATCATGTCCTGAATCAGATTCCCGTATATAACGGCAAATGTATTACCGACAGCAGCCTTTGTCAGATTGATCGGCCCATGCACGGTAATGGTGTCAGCCGTATTGCTCAGGATTTCATAATTGTAATTTGTCCTGGAAACATTCGGATACAATACATATCCCTGATATTCATTCTCTGTCCATCCTGCACCGGTTTTTGTAAGAGTGGTTGTCGTCATCCCGGTCGAAGCTCCGGAATACAAATAGCTGTCGCTATCGTATACCTTGACCTGTCTTTGCCAGTGGGAACTATGACAGACCCTGCATTCCACTGACCATGTACCGTAGTCCTCATCATCCATTGTCAGGCTCGAATGAGTCTTCACAAACGGCGCATCCACATCATTATGGCAGCTCATGCATAGCGTATGAAACTGTGTATCATCTATGTCCTGCTGAACATGTTCTGTCCATGGCGGCAATAAAGATGGCTGAGTCCCGAATATAAAATGGCAGGAATCACAGCCGATACTGTTCTTCCCGAAATGAGGATAATCGTTAACAGGATAGGCCCGAGTCACCATCAGGCCAATCACCAATATAACCGTCAGCCCACTTAATATGCTTCCTCTCTTCATGACCCCTCCATGAATCCGCTTCTTTCTATCCTAGCTATCTAAACAATGTCATATCAGTCTCTTTAATCGGACTAAATCTTTATCAACCCAATAAGGTTTCTCCTGATTTTAACTAAGGCTTTGGAGCATACCTAACACCTTTTCCTTTATAAAGTTAGTCCAATCGCTTACTTCACAATGATGAGCCTTTATACTATTCCTCTGTTTTCTGTTTCTCATATTCATTAGTCTCATGTATAAAAAAACCCCATGCCTGATAAGGTATGGGGTTAATGTCAGCTGTTCTACTTCGGCAGCTCTGCTGCCCCGTCATATCGGGGCCAGAAGCTTTGCGTCCCACCCTTGCAGGCAGTTTGCTATTATCGGCAGATTATGTTTTTATAAATTCAGTCCATATAAACTTTTACCTTATTCCCCTCTTTATTATTCTTAATCTGTAAATGCAATTTTCATACCCAAATCCTATTCCAATAAAAACAGCTGGTTATCAACAACAAGCTGATCGTCTAATCTTAAATACTCTCACGATGCGGCATAACACTCTTTGATTTTTTGTGCTAATCAACGCTGTTCTTCCATGTAATCCAGTCTATGAGACCCCAAAATACATTATTGATGTGATTGTTGACATTGGCTCCGATAACAAAGTCGCCGTCTGAGGGGCTTATTACATCGCCTTCAAACACTTTACTTGAGGCAGGCGCCTGCGACTGGTCTGAATCGGTACAATTGATATAGCCCGCCCAGCTTTCACCTGAGTTATCGCCGTTGGCGCCCTGATCATCAATATAAATGGCTGACGGCATTCCGCCGACTATTCCGGAATTCCAGACAGCCTTCACCTGGTACCACCTATCATTTACGATGGGACAGGTATTGAAATCGGTCAGCGTCACTTTCCACGCATTGCCACCATGTGCGTCCTCCGGCTTTACCCATAAGGCAATCATTACTACATCACCCGGAGGGTCCTCCTCAGTAGTATCGTTATTCCTCCAGACCGACATCTGGTAGTTACCGCCGCCGTCCCTGGCCAGTATACGTCTGATGTAGTTGGAGCCGTCTGAAGGGATACCCGTCGGTTTAATGCGTGCCTCTAGCGTCATTGAGGTGGTTGCCTGCAGGCATGTGTCGTTGTTCTCAAAATCAATATACCTGCTGCTCCCGTCTCCGGAGAAAGCGTTGCCGGTAAGCGCGTCCCCGCCGCCCGTCACCACACCGGACAATATACTCTGTGTGTCAAGGACATAAGCACTGCCGGAAGTTTCATTCAGATTAAATGTGACCGTCCCTGTTGGACACGAAGATGTCAAAGTGACCTTAACGCTGTTTGTCGCGGCAGCCTCATTGTAATCATCGAATATCGAACTGCCTGAAGCGGACAAAGAATCAGTATTGATATCATTCACGTCGTCAAGCGGTGTACTGAGAGTCAGTATGGCTGTTGAACTGCCTGCTGTATGCGTTACGCTGTTTATCGAACGAGCATCATCAGTATCAGTAAACACGAAGTCTCCAGGGACCAGATCTCCTGATGGTCCCATGTTCGTGAATACGCCCTCGGAAAAAGTCACTGTCAGCTGGTTGCCGCCTATTACACCCTCGACCGCACTGATATAAGGGGCCCCCATGGCATCGTATGATGCAAAATATGCCGCGTCTTTTGTAACGTTCCAAACCTTTGCCTCGTCGATCCTGCCTATGAACTCGTTTTGCCAGCCGTAAAAACCACCGATCGAAAATTCCGACGCGCACCATGTACCGTTATAGCATATGGACTGGTTCCAGGGGCTGTTCTCGGAATATGCATAAATGGACGTTTCACCTGCCACCGGCTGTGAATCCGAGCCCGATGCTTTGCTTGTCGTCACATCTTCACCGTTAACATAAATCCTGATCCTCCCGACTGAAGGGTCCCCAGTATCTTTATCCGGACCATTTTTGTCGAATGTGGCTGCAACGTGGGTCCATGTGTTCAGCGGTATCGTAACCGAGCTGTAGGCGCCTCTTGCGCTGCTCTTACCGCCCTGCGTAAAACCGTTGCTGTCTGCCATCATGTTAAATGAAGCCCTAAGGGAATTGTTTATTTTCCTCAGAGCGAACTGATACCCGCCGTCGCTGTACCCGGTATGCTTCGAAAATATGATGTATTCATCTGCCGCGTCATCCGTCGGATACACCCACGCCTCAAGGGTCGTATTGAATTTCATCTCCGTGTATTTCCAGGTACCGTGGTATCCTTCGTCTGTCGACCAGCGATCGTTTTCAGTTCCTACCTGAATATTCCTGCCGCCGTCCAGCATGACGGACTGGCCGGATTTTCCTGTTGCAAATGATCCTGCCACGCCATCCATCCATTGCCCATCCATCTGCCATGTACCGGAGTCTTTCAGACTGTTTTCAAACCTGTAATCAAGAACCAGGTCGGGATTGAATGTTCTTGTCCCGCCGCTTCCGTATCTGTTACCCATACGGTGTAGAGTGTTTGTCCCAGTGTAATACATGCGGTCGGAACTGTCAGATACGTGGCAGCTCGCGTTTCCGCAGGACATGCCTGCATGCCAGTCACTGTAATAGTAATGGCAGTTGTTGCACATGGTGTTCCAGATTATCGTTCCTGTGCCGTTATTGGGATTTGTCCTAAGCAACGCGCCCGCGCTCGAACCATGAGCTTCATGACAGTTCGTACAGGAAAGCGCGAAATTCGCCCCCGCGATCCTTTCTTCATGATTAAAGGGCGCCCTTGAGAAAAGCTGGTCACCCTTACCTCTTGTTATGACCGGCCAGCACTCGGTCTCTGTCCCTATGCAGTCATCTCCGTCCCATCCCGTTGCCTTGCCGCACGTAAACCAGTTAGGACACGTGCCATATCCGTTAGGCTGGTTGGCCGAGTTCAGTCCGTGAGGATCACTGTCGAAATTAAGCTGTCCGTGGGCCCCTGATTGATTCTTAGGATCAGGCATCGGTTGATGACATTCATTGCAAAAACCCGTGTAGTTCGGCAGTTGAGCTCCGGAGAAAGTCTCTCCATTCGGCGTTCTGTACGTGCCGCCGTATGCATCCATCTTCTCATTGGTTTCATCTCCCCATATTTCAAGATTACCCTCTGGATTTGAAGGAGTGCTTATCCTTGTTACCGGGGTCTTGTTCAGATCTGCCTCCCAGTATTTCCCTGTAACGAGATGAACATTGTGACAGGAAACGCATTCGAGATTGTAACTGTACGGGCTGATGGTATAGCTCGCTCCGAGGCTGTGCCTGCTGCTGTCGCCGAAACTGAATGCCTGCTGAATATCATCCGCAAGTCCCGGACCTGAGATTGCGTTGTTCTGTATCATCCCCTGGGTATGGCATTGAAAGCATAGGTCTTCATGCTGTGCCTTTGTCATACCGGTATACGCACCGGATGCTCCATGAACATCATGGCATTCAGAACACTTTCTTCCGCTGTGGGCTGAATTTTCGTATTCGGCATATGTCGTGTACCACTGGGGACCTCCGACCGCTACTGTACCGGGGTCATGACACTGCCTGCAATTACTGTTGTTCTCATCATTCTGGAATCCGGCCTTCAGTCTGGCTGTCGGATTATTAAAATGGACTGATGACAAATCATGACAGGCACTGCACTGCCTGTTTGCCGCGGGATTTCCTGTCTCAATGGTGGCCTGCCATGATAACCGGGGATAATTACCTGACACCTTTCCATGCCCGGTAACGTAAAAACCATACGTTGAACTGTCTCCGGTGATATTCAGTGCCGTATCGCCTGTTCCGTCTCCCTTTGTATTTCCGGGGGTCGCATCATGACAACTTCCGCAGAAATCCTGTTCTCCGCCTGTAGTGGTCCACGTACCCGGATCGTCTATCCAGTATGTCTTTGCCGAAATAACTCCATTTGAAGAGTGGCAGTTGGTGCATACGTCTGTCTCCGATAATTCATATTTGCCGTCACCGTTACTGTCGGTGCCTGATTTAAAGAAAGGTATATTACCGGGCTGATGACAGTCATAGCATGTGATTTGAGGTCCGTTATCATCTATGACATGGGTAGGATGCGCTCCTCCGCCCATCCCCTGAAATCCGTTTATGTGCTTATGACAGTCCGTACAGTTAGTTCCAGCGGGCGATCCCATGTTTACATGCAGCTGGTCCGGACCGCCTCCGTTGTTTCTGAAATGATCGGTCTTCGTATGACAGGCTTCGCAGATACCGTCATACGTACCGTCTCCGTCGGCAAATGAGTTTACTCCCGTTGCCCTTAGAAATCTTACCGTTTTGTTCCCGGTTTTTATGGATGTGATTTTGAATGTGTCTCCGGGCGCAACCTTGCTTAAATTCATCGGTCCCTGGACTGTCAGCGTCTCAGAAGTATTGCTAAGCACCGTATATGTCAGACCGCCCTGGGATATATTCGGTGTCACCTTTGCCCCCTGAAATGCATCCACAGTCCATCCGGCCCCCGTCTGCTCAAGCGTATTTACATCCGGGACCCCTGTCAGCACTCCAAGGTGGCCGATTATGTCGTAAAGCTTCACCGTTTCATTGATGAGCTTCCCGTATATTATGGCGAATGTATCAATTCCCGGGGTCACATTATTCAAGTTGATAACTCCCTCTACTGTAAGAGTATCACTTGTATTACTTACAATCTTATATGCGGAATCTTTCTTCAGTATGTTGGGGATCACAACCAGTCCTTTATACGCGTCAACCGTCCAGCCCGCATCTGTCAGGATAAGCAGGCTTCTGCCCGTTACCGGCTGGTTTGTCTGAATCTCTGAGGACACGGCAGAATACATCTCGCTTCCGGGGTTCATCCTGTATTGCCTCTGGGAATGGGGATTATGGCAAGTCCTGCATTCTACAGACCAGTCACCGTAGCTATCGTCGATCTGAAGGCTGGAATGTGTCCTTTCATAGACAGCATCGATATCGTTATGACAGCTCCAGCAAAGAGTGTTGAATTGGGTATCATCAATGTCCTGCGGCAAATGAACAGTCCACGGCGGCATTAAGGCCGGCTGTGATCCATAAACGAAATGACATGAGTCACAACCGATATTATTAACCCAGTTATGAGGATAATCATTCGCGGCGTAAACAAGTCCCTCCGTGATAATGATTATAAAAATAAATAAAACAATTTTTGATACGAAGCCCTTTCCCACTTCCAGATCCTCCCCTCTGAAAATCTGTTCAGTATATTGATTTGAAAATAATATGTGAAAAACCGTTTACAAAGTTGTCAGACGCCTATAATGTCTCGGTTTTCGACATTCTATTTCTGAAAATGATATTTGCTCCAATAAATACGGTATTATCATTCATGCTGCATCGCCGTCATTATTAAAATGTACTGTTACAGTCCCAGGTGACCGACAGCGATGTTGACACCGTACCGGGTATTCATAACCTTGAACCGGGCCTGTTCCACTCCGTTTGCATCAAATATCTTCACTATCGCCCTGTTGCGGTCTCCAGGCCCTGTCCCTGCCACTATCTCTGACACTCCGTCATTGTCCAGATCCCCACTCGCAACATTCACTCCGTACTGGT
>JBFLYJ010000198.1:0-6266 GCA_040756635.1 Nitrospirota bacterium | reverse complement strand
AAGAGAAGGGGCCAGGAGGCTCCGTCTTTCAAAATACCCACCAACGAAGGCTATCGAGTTTGCCAACCCGCCTGTGTCTGTTGAACTTCAGGGATTTATTAAGCCCATCTTTGGACAGGACATAAAGGTAAACGTAACTGCCAGGGTCATCTCCCTGTTAACCATACTTTTTGACAAGTTCTTTATACCTGTAGCAATCTTTAATATGATCATTCACCATACCGGTTGCCTGCATATGGGCATAGACAATAGTTGATCCGACAAATTTGAAGCCCCTTTTCTTTAAATCTTTACTGATGAGATCTGATAGTTCTGTTCTTGCGGGAAGCTCTTTCAGAGATCGAAACCCATTGTTGAGCGGCTTGCCTCCGGTAAAGCCCCAGATGTATTTATCGAAAGTCCCGAACTCTTTTTTTACTTCAATAAATGCCTTTGCATTTGTAACAGCGCTTTCAATCTTTAACTTGTTGCGGATGATCCCGCAGTCTTTCAGTAGAGAATTTATTTTTCGTTTTTCATACCGTGCGACTTTGTTGAAATCAAAACTATCAAAAGCCTTCCGGAAATTCACCCTTTTTCTCAGGACAGTGAGCCAGCTCAGCCCTGCCTGAAAACCTTCAAGGACCAAAAACTCAAAAAGCTTCCTGTCATTATGCAGAGGAACTCCCCATTCCTTGTCATGATATTTAATAAGAAGAGGGTCTCCGGTCGGCCATGAACAGGTTTGTTGATCGTTTTTCATATTGAATGAATTATAAGAAACTGTTTGTTTACTCCCCTATTTCTTAACGGTTATCGGCATATCAGATACCCCGGCATAGAAAACAATTAGCTCTGCCGTCTTATTGCCTTCATTCTTTCCGTAATGCCATTTATCCACAACCTCGACAATTGATTCTCCGACTTTCAAATGTAATATCTTCTTCTCTTCAGTAACTACAGTCAACTCTCCGCTCAATAATACGCCTGCATTTATTACCGGATGCTTATGCAGGGGCAATTGTACTCCGGGCGGAACTTTGATTCTGAGAATAGTCACCTCTGGAGGACCTTTCGGATAGTCGGGCAGCCGGCTCCCATCCCAGCTTAAAGTTGATTTTGCCAATACATCAGTTTGGACAGCATTTAAATCTTCGGCCAGGACATTGCTTGATAGCAATAAAACAAAACATATTCCGTAAATCAGCTTTTTCATTCTATATCCCTCTCATTGTATTTGTTGACGCCCGGATATAGTTCCCCGGCGCAACTTGTTTATATGAGTCATTATATCACGATCTTTGAATCTGTCATCTCTCTTGACAGAATGAATAAATCTGATATGCTTAGCAGTATAGGAAAGGAGAAGAGTATCATGCATTCATTTAAGAGGTGTACCATGAAAACAGCAAGGATTATTCTATTCTTTTTAGTGCTTTCACTGCCTGCCGCAGCATTAGAGACGTCCCCTGTGCAAGACCAGAGCGGGATAAATACCGCTGATTTGCGTCTTCTCCTCAATTCCTTTGCAGCACTCGGAGAGGGGCATGTCGAACACGTTCTGCGCGGCCTTAAACTCATGTCGGTCACGGAAGAGGTACGAAGCGGAGAATGGGAAAATACGAGAGAAGTGCTGACTGAATTCGGCAGTAGCGGCATTAAAGCCGCTGCCGTATGGTTTGTGCAGTCGGACGGATCGTATTATACGGTGGAAAAGGGGTTGACCGGTCTAAATCTCCGGGACAGGGATTATTTCCCGCGGCTTATGGCGGGAGAGGAGATAACCGGGGATCTTGTCCTAAGCAAATCCACGGGAAAACGCACTGCTATTGTCGCTGTCCCGATAAAGAAGAATGGAAAAATAATCGGGGCCCTCGGTACATCTCTTGAGGTGGAGGAGATTAGCAGAATGCTCGATGAAAAGATGGGGCTGCCGGAGAACATCTTCTTTTATGCCCTCGATCAAAAGGGTCAGTCTTCCCTTCACAGGAAATCAGCGCTGCTCTTCGCCTATCCTTCTGACATGGGCAGCAAAAGCCTGACAAAGTCAGTCGGAGAGATGCTCTCCAGGCCTGAGGGCGTAGTGACATACGATTTCTATGGTGAGAGGACGGTTGTATACAAAAAACTCCCCCTGACCGGCTGGGTCTTTGCCATAGGCATCATTACCGGAAAGCCGGGCGAGCCAGGGGCGGACATTCCTCCGGTCCTGGCTGAACTTGAAAAGGAGATTACGTCAGAGCTCAATAAAATGGACCGGGACCTTGCCCGGATCGCGGGGCGGCTTTCAGAAAAAGATTTCAAGACAGCCGGGACGAGAAAAATGCTCGGCGACCTCTGCCGGTCTTACGCCTATGCGGTGGACTGCTCGGTTGTGGACCGTAATGGAAGGATGGTGCTGGTTGAGCCTGAGGAGTATGCGAACTTTGAGAGCAGTGATATAAGCGCGCAGGAACAGGTAATCCGTCTCAGGGAATCGAAGAAACCGGTCCTGAGCAATGTTATCAAGACCGTTGAAGGAATTGACGCGGTTGATCTGGAACACCCGGTATTTTCTTCCAAAGGCGAACTCGCAGGCTCGGTAAGCGTGCTTATCAGGCCCGAAACCATGCTTGCGGCTATCATATCTCCTGTTGTTCAGGGAATGCCTGTCGATGTCTGGCTGATGCAGAAAGATGGAAGAATTCTCTATGACCCGGATGAGGCGGAGGTAGGCCTTATGCTGTTCGACGATCCGATGTATAAACCATATCCCCAGCTTCTCGCTCTCGGGACATTGATAGCCAGAGAAAGAAGCGGTACCGGCAGTTACGAGTTTTTGGGTAAAGGACTGGAGAAACCGGTCATGAAGGATGCGTACTGGACGACAGTCGGTCTTCACGGAACTGAATGGCGTCTTGTGGTAATCCACGTCAGGGCAGGCAATGCCCTTTCCTCCGGAAAAGAGCTTGAGATGCCCGTAACGGCATCGTATGATGATGCGCTTAGGACCCTGGCGGAAGATGCGGAAATGAAGAAGGCCCTGTCCAGTAACGAAGGTGCAAGGATCCGTGACATGTTCATGGACTTTTATTCGGAACATGATGGGCTTTATTCCGTCCAGTGGGTCGATGCCCAGGGCACGAACCGCTACGGATATCCTGAAGAAAACAGCCTGATCAATTTCGATATGAAGACATTAAAGACAGCTTCGTCAAAGCCAATGCTCCGGGCTCTTTCGGATAAAAAAGAAAGTTCCTTCGACAGCCCTCTGGTAGAGGGAAAGATAGGTATCTTCTTCATGGTTCCGGTATTTGAAGGGGGAGATTATCTTGGGATGATATACACGATCCGGCTAAGATAATCTTCCCTTATCCGGGAAATATGACTTCTGAAGCTTCCGGCGCGCTTACGCGTATTGTATAGCAACTTCATAGGCGATATTCGAGTGATCGGGACGAGGGCCGCTGTCAACACAAGCGAGGTCTCCTTTTGACGTCTCGCGGCGGTTTCTGACCATGGTATTTATAATCTGGTCCATATCAAACCCTCCGCCAACACAGTCGCTGCTCAAACAGTCCACTTTAAAAAAAGCATGACTGCCGGGAGCGAAATTCATGACCCTGTGTATCGGTTTGGCTAACCCGGTCTGTTTGTACATCATGCTTATGACAATGCTTGCAACTCCCGGAAAATGCGCGGACACCAGCCCGGCTTCAAGCATATTCTGATTTCTTTCTACCCTTGCCCTGTTATTTCTGCTGACCATGTTTCCTCCTGAATGAAAAGGCCCCCTCCATAGGGAAGGGGCCTCCCCTCATTATTTACAGTTTTACAACATTGATAGCTTTAGGGCCTTTTTCGCCGTTTTCAGTATCAAAACTTACGCTGTCACCTTCGGCAAGACTTTTAAAGCCGTTACCCTGGATGGACGTGTGATGCACAAAAGCGTCGCTCCCGTCTTCACATGAAATAAAGCCAAAACCTTTGCTGTCGTTAAACCATTTTACTGTTCCTTCTGCCATTTTCGTTTACCTCCTTATCTGCAAATTAAAATCTCAAAGGTCTCAATAATTAAAAAAGGCCACAAAGTTAAAAATCTTCGTGGCCTCATAAACTACAAAAACTTCCAAAATTCTTAATTAAGTATAACACATTGTTAGTAAAATAGGGACAGAGCCTCTATTCATGCATTCCCGCGCTACTTCCAGTCCGGCTTTGTCCTCATATTCTGATCCAGTTATAATCTGAATCATGGACTTATACTTCTTGTTTTTAACAGGCATTACGTATTATCATTAACAAGTTTTCCGGGGGGAATATGAAGATCAAAGAATGTATCTGTTTATTCTGTATCGTAATAATGCTGGCTTCTACTGCCGCAGCGGCAGAATCGGAGGGAGAAGGCAAGAGAGGCACTGTTTCGGTGACGGGCACGGCAACTGATAATTATTCCCCTGATACCGCTACGCTTCTTCTCGCGATTGAAAATACCGCAAGCACCGTATTGCAGGTGACGCAGAAGAATAATGCCATATCTGAAAAAGTGATCAGCGGGGTAAAGAAGCTCCTGAAGCCAGATGCGGGCGATGCGGTCAAAACTTCTTCATATTCTCTTGACCCCGTATATGAGTATGATCAGGGTACGAGAAAGAATAAATTCATCGGGTACAAGGCCGTAAATCAAATCACAGTTAAAACAAAACAGATATCAAATTTGGGCAGATTCATAGACAGCGCTGTAGAGCAGGGTGCAAACAGGGTGGATAATATCAGTTTCAGTCTGTCAGACACGAAGGGGTTCTGTAAAAGCCTCCTGCGGCAGGCAACGGAACAGGCCAGATCAGACGCGGAAGTCGTTGCGACGTCACTTGGCACAAGGATCGCCGGCATAAAAGATATTTCTGCTTCATGCGGAGGCGAAATGCCGCGGCCTCTTTACCGATTGGGGATGGCTGCAGAAGATGCTATGGCAGCTAAAAGCGCAACGCCTGTGGAGGCCGGCACGCTCATGCTGCAAGGCACGGTCAATGCCGTGTTCTACATTGATGGGCAGTAACTGTTCTGTTTTACAAGAAGGTTAACACCGGGTATTTACTGTAGTCTAAAATAACTGTTTCAGAAGGAGGGATATGAGCGCAAGAATATTGATTTTGGCATTGGTGATTTCGTTTTTGTGTATGGTTTCGGCAGGTCAGCTTTATGCTGATGAGTTGAAGGTGGTTGTTAATACATCGGAAGGTTTCAGGGAAGTACTGACTGCCCACATCGGAAAGCGTGTTTCGGTCAGGACCGATGCGGGGGAAGGACTCGAAGGGAATGTTGTCTCGGTCGGACTCCAGCTCGTCCATATCGAGAAGCTTACAGGAAAGGAATTCTATGATGCAGTTGTAAAGATAGACAGGATCAGTTCGGTTGTGGTCAGGGTACGCGGCAATTGAGGATATGACATTACAGAGGCAGGTCTTTGATCGTAGAATATGAAAAAACTGGTAGCACTCTTACTGCTTATTCTGTCTATTGGAATTATATATTGGTGGCGGCTGCCCTCCACTGTTAAGGGGCCTTCGTCCGGCCAAAAGTTTGAGTATATTGTGAGAATTAGCGGTGATGGCGATTCTTCTGATGCACTGCCTATGATCATTGCGCTTCATGGCAATGGAGATGTACCGGAAAATTTTTTTGATACGCTGCTGAAAGATTTCAGCTATCCGGTACGTTTTATTGTGATGAGAGGGACGATTGATGTTCCCAGCAGTTTTTTAAGCGGCCGCGGATGGCCTATGGATGACAGGGACCTCTCTAAATGCGGCGAAGACATGGCTGATGCAATATCAGTCTTACTTGAGCGGTACCCTACAAAAGGAGAGCCTCTCGTTCTTGGTTTTTCAAGCGGCGCATTTGTTGCCTATTATCTTGCCGCCTTTCATGCAGACCAGTTTTCTTACATTTTCCCCATATCAGGCAGATTGTCCGGGAATTTATTAACAGCTAAAACAGTATCGCATGACAATGGGGCAAGAGTAATAGCCTTCCATAGCAAGGGGGATGGCATCATAGCGTTTAGTTCCGGTACTGCCGCAGTGGAATCTCTGAAGAAGATAGGTCTGAACGCGGAAATGGTCACCTTTGACGGCGGGCATGTTGATATTTTCATGTCAGGCAAACCAATTCTTCTGAATCATCTAAGCGATGCTGTAAATGAGGTTGCGCCTTAGGATCCTCCGGTCTTCCGCTCAGGTATAATAACCCATCATGTTTTCAATCGGGAATATAACGATTGCCAATCCCCTTATTCTTGCGCCTAT
>JBFLYJ010000197.1:0-6268 GCA_040756635.1 Nitrospirota bacterium | reverse complement strand
GGGATATCCGGGAGCGTATGAAAAGGGTAAGGCGATAAAGGGCCTTGATTCATTCAAAAAGGACAAGAACGTAGTCGTCTTTCACGCAGGCACAGGGATCAGTAAATGTAAGGTAGTCACTTCCGGCGGCCGCGTTCTGGGGGTAACGGCCCTCGGCACGGACATAAAGACGGCCAAAGAAAACGCCTATAACGCAATAGAGAAAATCAGCTTCAGCGGAATGCATTACAGGAAGGACATCGCGGATAAAGCGATTAAGAGATAGTGAACGTGTCAATGATGCAAGGGTTCGGGCGTTATAATTATATTTAGTAACAGTGTCAGTTGTCGGTGTCGCTCTTTGCCTTACTGACACTGTCACTACCCACTGACACTTTGATTTGAAGGAGAAATGAGATGAAGCCAAAGGTTTTAATCGTAATGGGAAGCGATTCTGATCTGCCGGTCATGGAGAAAGCGGGGAAATTACTGGATGAGTTTAACATACCTTATTATATGACGGTTTCTTCCGCCCACAGGACCCCTGACAGGACTTTGAAACTCATAAAAAGTGCTGAAAAGGACGGTGTCCAGGTAATAATCGCGGGCGCGGGCGCGGCCGCCCATCTTGCCGGGGTGGTTGCTTCACATACTACACTGCCTGTAATAGGGGTGCCTATCGACTCATCTCCGCTTAACGGCGTTGACGCGCTGTACTCAACGGTCCAGATGCCGCCGGGGATTCCGGTTGCTACGATGGCGGTCGGCAAGGCCGGTGCAAAAAACGCGGCTATATTCGCGGCTCAGGTCCTGGGACTCAAAGACCCTGCGATTGCCGCGCGGCTGAAAGAATACAAAAAGGAAATGGCCAGAGAGGTCGAGAAAAAAGCCGGAAAGGTAGAGAAACGGGAGAAATTCTGAATATCGTAAATGGAATTGATGCAGAGACAGGTTTAAAACCTGTCTCCACAGAAGGTTGATAATGACGGATCAACTAAACAAACTGCGCGAATGCATGATCAACGAACACAGCGTGTTCAGTTTTTTGTGCGAAGAGAATCTCTCAGAACTGGCCGGATATTTCCAGACAAAGACTATAAAGGCCGGAGAGTTGATATGGGAGGAAGGCGGCCCCTGCGACTACGCAGGAATAATCATCTCCGGCAGGGTAGAGATAAAGAAGAAGACCGAATTTGAAGGTAAATATGTAGTCGTCGGTATATATAACCGCGGGGCCGCTGTCGGTGTACTCTGCTTTTTAAACAGCAGCGCAAGGGCCGTTACCGCGGTGGCCTTGGAGGATGTCACTCTTATGGTCATTACGCCGGACAACTTTGATAAGCTTTTGACTACTAAACCCGATCTGGGGATCCGGATTTTAAAAGGGATGCTGCTTTCGGTCTCGATCCGCCTGAAAAAGTCCTACGAAAGGCTTGCTAAATTCTTCTGACAGTATTATCTTATTAAAAATAACGGGGGACATGAAAAGCATTTTTTTTTTGCAGCAGGGTAAGGGCAGATTTATAACCGGAGGCACCGAGAATTGGAAAGAAGATACTCTGAAAGAATCAAGGCTGGTTATCGAACAGAGATATTTTACCGGGATGGAACTTATTTCGGGGTTGTAGAGAATATTTCGGCATCCGGAGTTAATGTATTAACTGATGAGCTTGCGCCGGGATTTGCTTTCACTCCCGATGATCCCATAGAATTAAATTTCCGTTCTCTTGCAGGATCTGTAATTTTACTGAAATGCACTATAATGTGGACGTCTAAAATCCCACCCCAGAATCTCAGGCACAGAATCGGGATGGAAATAGACAAGTCGTGCCGCGACAAAGTCGACTTTTTATAAATTCCCGGATTATCCATCTCCTGTCCTCCCGCATTTCGGGCGGAGGTTTCCCAGTCTGTGTGATATTATCAGTGACGAAGGACGGATATGGCGCATGGAATATGATACTATTAAACATCGGGAACCGAAAGAAGGAGGGGATCATATGCACATGACGTGGATTTACGCCGGGCTTATTATTTTAACTAATTTATTCGGGGTATCATATCTTCAAGGCAGAGAGGTATCAGGGATTCAGTCCGAAGAAGGACGTGATACCGGTTTTAATGATGTGCACGGCTGGCCCGGCGGCAGGTGCGGTCTGTGCCACATATCTTTAAGTCCCGATGCCGAATCCGCGGCGCTTAACAACCCGGACCCTTCGCGGCTTTGTGAATCCTGTCATAAAGGCACCGTATCCATTCTCTCGTCCTCAAGGCTGAAAAGCGAAGTAAAGAAGATGGCGAACCATCCTATTAAATTTTCGCCTCTTGATTTCGATCCCGCAAAAATTAATCACACAATCGTTGAAGAAAAAGACCGGTTTTACATATCAGGCAAAACGGGCAGGGTCCCTATTTATGGAGCGAGCCTGTCTACCGCGATTGTGGAATGCACAACATGCCACGAATCGCACAATAAAACGGGTGCGCCCAAGATGCCGCGTATCAATAATTCAAGAGGCGAGTTGTGCCTGGTCTGTCACTTAATAGAAATTAAAATGTCCGAATAGTTTCCAGTCCGCATTGTCCCGGAGAGAATGTTACATGTCTGTTTTGCAATCATTCGGTTTCCGTATTTTATTGTTCCAGCCTTTTGGTTTGAGACCTCCGAAGACCCTGTAATGCTCATTGATAATAAAGCGGACCTCTTCCGGGGTATCGATGAGTGAGAACAGAGAGAAGTCTTCCCTGCCTATTGTCCCGTTTGTGACCAGCGTATTTTTCATCCAGTCGATAAGTCCCTTCCAGTATTCACTGCCGTAAAGCACTACTGGAAACGACTTGATCCTGTTTGTCTGGACAAGGGTGAGGGCCTCAAAGAGTTCATCCAGGGTGCCGAACCCTCCGGGGAATATAATGTATGCCATTGCGTATTTTATGAACATCAGCTTTCTTATGAAGAAATAGCGGAATGAAAGGGTCACGTCCTGGTATTTGTTGGGCATCTGTTCCATGGGGATTTCTATATTGAGTCCGACAGAATGCGCTTTGCCCTTTTTCGCGCCTTTGTTCGCGCCTTCCATGATACCGGGGCCTCCTCCGGTAATAATGGCGAACCCGTCGTCAGCCAGCATCTTGGCCAGAGCGACGGCATCATTGTAATACTTGTTCCCTTTAGTCAGCCTCGCGCTTCCAAAGATTGTTACCGCGGGTCCGAGTTCATTCAGTGTCTCGAATCCTTCAACGAGTTCGGACTGGATCCTGAATACTCTCCAGGTTTCAGACGTCTTTAGGTCTTCCATAAAATATAGCCCCCTTCATTGTGAACAGCATCTAGATCCTATTCGACATTATTTGTGATCTGCTTGATATTCCCGAGTCACATTAAAAAGTTGACGGGTCTTCCGGCGGGAGCCTGTTTTCGTCGAATGGCATGACGCCCAGCCGGGTCATGAGTGACTCGAAATCGCTTAAAATGCCCCTGTAATCATAGTCGGACATGTCCTGTTCGAGCGATTTCTCCGCAAGCTGATTGAATAGTCCGTAATTAAATGAGCTGTCGATGACCCCTGATCGCTTGAGAATCTCATAGACGGTACTGTCATTTTTGAGGTCTTCGTCTTTTTCAATCCGGAGTTTGTTTTTCCGGTCGGGTGATGCGATATACCAGTCGAGAGCGAACACCAGCGCGTCGTATAGCGTGATGAGCCCCGCGGATATCTTGCCCTGACGGAGTCTCCTTTTGGCGCCGCGGATATGAAGTCTGGCCCTTTGCAGCGCGTATTCTTCGGGATTGAGCGAGTTATCGATTAATCCGAAGTGAGGCATAACATGTCCTTTTGTCCTAGAAAAGTCCCTCAACAGACAGATAGCGTTCACCTGTATCGTAGCAAAATGTAAGGATGCGGCTTCCTTTTGGGACTTCCTGCGACTTTTTTGCTACTGCAGCGAGAGAGGCGCCCGATGATATTCCGACGAGGAAACCTTCCTCCTTGGCACATCTCTGCGCATATGTAAACGCGTCCTCTTTAGAGACCTGTATAACGCCGTCCAGAATGTTCCTGTCCAGGATGCCGGGTACAAATCCCGCTCCAATGCCCTGAATGGGGTGGGGTCCGGCCTTGCCGCCGCTCAATACAGGCGACAGTTCCGGCTCTACGGCAAAGGCTTTCAGCCCCGGGAACTTCTTTTTGAGTATCTGGGCGCAGCCTGTTATGTGTCCGCCTGTCCCTACCCCGGTAATCAGGTAATCGAGGCCTTCCGGGAAGTCCTTGAGGATTTCCTGCGCGGTGAACTTTCGGTGCACCTCGGTGTTGGCCTCGTTTTCAAACTGCTGAGGCATCCAGGCGTTAGGTGTTTCAGCAGTCATCTCCGCGGCCTTGTCGACCGCGCCTTTCATCCCTTTTTCTTTCGGTGTCAGCACGAATTCTGCTCCCAAGGACGCCATCAGCCTGCGGCGCTCAATGGACATTGACTCCGGCATGACAAGGATGAGCCTGTATTTCTTGACCGCCGCTACCATCGCGAGTCCTATTCCCGTGTTGCCTGAAGTCGGTTCGATAATTACGCTGTCCTTTTTCAGGATCCCCCTCTTTTCAGCATCTTCGATCATCGATAGTCCAATGCGGTCCTTGATGCTCCCGCCGGGATTAGAACGCTCCAGCTTCATCCATACATTTACATGATCACTGAATAAATTATTGATTTTCACATGGTGTGTATTGCCTATAGTCTCGAGTATGTTTTTGGCCCTCATTTAATCCTCCGTTTGGTGAAAATAATGTTCATTATTTAATTTGTTGGCCTGTTATGAACAGTATTCTACAGGAAAAAACTCCCGAGATACAAGGAAAACCGTAAGGCGGCCGGCAAGCCTTCAGTTACGAGTTTAGCTCATCCCCCTCTTTGGAAAAGAGGGGTTAAGGGAGATTTTTTAATGAATGTTTTTATTTCAAAATCACCCCTTATCTCCCTTTTTCACCCAACAGTAGGTGTTTAAGCAAGGGGGAGGTATCATCGGTATCATTACCCGTAACTGAAGGCTTCCGCCATAACGAAGACCGTAATGGGCAACTTTGCATATGCGGTGTTATACTATCTCCCTTATGACTGTTTATAGAATGAAAACCAGCGGTATGCTTATTGATTATCTGACTTCTCTCGGGTATACGCGGACTAAAATTAAACAGCTGATCAGGCACAGGGCCGTAGAGGTAAACGGGAAGGCTGTAAAGGACGCGGACCATCCGCTGCGCAGGGGGGACACAGTGTCCGTCAGCAAGGGGAAAAAAGGTCCGGACCCGGTCCTGCCGCTCGGCATCAGGATTGTCCATGAAGACGAGGCTATTATTGTCGCGGAAAAACCGGCGGGCCTGCTCACAATCGCTTCAGAGACAGAGAAGACAAAGACAGCCTATTTCGCGTTGAACAGTTACCTCTTTCAGAGGGACATGGTGGCGGGGGACAGAGTATTCATTGTCCACAGGCTCGACCGGGACACGTCAGGCCTGATTGTGTTCGCAAAAAATGAATCCGTTAAACGGCTGCTTCAGGACAAATGGAAAGACGTTCAGAAGAGGTATTACGCTGTAGTTGAGGGTACCCCTTCAGAACAGGAGGGAGAGATCATAAGCCGTCTGAGCGAGACCCGTTCGCTCAGGGTATACAGTGATCCTCATTCGGAGGCGGCCAAACTCGCCAAAACAAGATACCGCGTGCTGAAGCACGGCCCGCGGTACTCTCTGCTTGATGTAATCCTCGAAACAGGAAGAAAAAACCAGATACGCGTCCATCTCGCAGACATCGGCCATCCTGTGGCCGGCGATAAAAAATACGGGGCCGGGACCGACCCACTGGGACGTCTCGGTCTGCATGCGTATCTTCTCTCGTTCAGGCACCCGGTTACCGGAACAAAGATGCTTTTTAAGAGCATTATGCCGAAGACGTGGGACGTCCTTCAGTTGTCATAGGCAGGGGATTAGCCCTCAGTTTCATATTTTTCTGCAGGCAGTCAATAACCCCTTGTTTTCTAAGCTGTTATGGGTTTTCTTGGAAAATCAGCGCCTGATCCCCGCTTAAGCTTTCAGCATTTATTCCGAATAAAACAATATGCACGCAGAGGCTTTGTATACGTTCCGTGAGAGGATGAAAGACGCGTTTCAATTCCTCAATGAAATGTCTGATGAGGAGATAGAATACTTTCTCGGTTTCTGTGAAAACAGACGGGCTGACGCCGGTGAGACGCTCTGGAGTGAGGGGGACGGTGACAGTTATGCGGTCTTCATTATGTCTG
>JBFLYJ010000196.1:0-6310 GCA_040756635.1 Nitrospirota bacterium | reverse complement strand
CAGGACTCTTTCCCCTTTATGATTCCGGCCATGTAAGAATAACTCACTGCCCTTTCCTTCAGTACGCCGGGGATCATCGGGAAATAAGGAGAAGTCAGGACAGAGAGAAACGCATTGCGCGGATAGTCTTCGCTGATGCAGCTGAGCAGTTCGTTCAATGCGGTCACAGGCCCGGCCGCGGACAAATCATACTGACTTACGTTTCCCGGAACGCCGTACTTTTTGAAAATTCTCCGTACCATCGGCAGATATTTTGGAAGCGCGGCGAAGCTTACGGTTATCTCCCACGGTTTCATGCCTTCAAGCAGGAGTTTCTTTATGTGTCTGGCGATGCCTTCAACCTCGTCCTCTATAGAGGGATAGGTATAACAGCCCGGTTTTTCCCTCATCAGGTCGCGTTTCATATGTCTTGTTTCCATCCCCGGATATTTGGACCGGATGCTGCTGAGTGTCCCGGAGTCCTCTTCCGCCAGTACAAACGCCTTGTCGGCCCTGTCCATGAGTATTTTTATGATCTCCATTTCTAGCGGCGTGGGATCAAAGAAACCGTCTATGACAAGGGTGGTAAATCCGTAGCTCGTGATTGGGTGTAGGGGCGTATTGCAATACGCCCCTACAGTGAAATCTCTCAGCGCGTCAACAGGGTCGACAACATTTCTCGTCTCCAGATCGGCCTCATAAGCCTCGAGAATTTCGACCGCCCTCACCGCCCGTTCACGCGCTTTTTCTTCAAATATGAGTTCTCGGATATCTTCTTTAATCCGGGACAGGGGTTTATTAAAAACATAATGACGCGTCTTCCTGTAAAGTTCGGACAGTATGCGGGCATAGCCTATATTGGTATTTTTTAGAATCTCACAGAGTATCAGAGGTCTTATGTGTTCTGATATCTCATCACCCCCTTCCTGACCTTCAGCGGACGATGATTCATGGAGCATGGAGGCTGCCTGCCTGATGGTAAGAGACCGAAAAGGTATGTACGCGGAAGCGCCGTGCTGTTTCTTCATATGTGAGAAAAATTGCCTTTCGGCCTCCGAAAGGGAGAAATTATTAGGGCCTAGAAACAGCACCCCGGAGAAATCGTTGCCAGGGTGTGCGGCGGTTATTTCCTTGAAAAGAGACGCTCTCCTGTTCCGCGCGCCGACCGGGGCTATGAAAAGGGTTCCATGTTTCATTTTATCTCATTTTGCCTTCCCCATTAAAAAATGGGTCAGGTCTTCCTGGCATTTAATAAACCTGTACATCCTCAACTCCCTGTTTTCTTTCAGGGCCTTCAACGCATAGGTGGTGGTATCAATATTAGAGAAGGATTGCATGTCTGCTGCGAAGCCGGATGAAATAAACGCGCTTTCTATTTCCGCGGCATAATCCTTTGAATCTGTCGCTACGGTCACAAAACCTTCAGCCTTAAGTCTCGAATACAGGATACCGGCAAACTCATTGTTTATCAGTCTCCTTTTATTGTGCCGTTTCTTGTGCCAGGGGTCAGGAAAAAGGATGTATACGCCGTCCAGGGATTCAGGCGGGATATTATTGACAAGCACGCTCCTTGCGTCTTTATTGAATACCCGCAAATTATTGACCGAGAGGCCCGTCGGATCATCGCTGCGCATAAGGCTGACCATGAGTTTGGCTATGCCTGTCACATAAATTTCAATGCCGATGAAATTATGCTGAGGGGTGTTTACCGCTTTTTCAAAAAGGAAGGCGCCCGTGCCGAACCCTATTTCCGCATACAGAGGGGCTTCCCTCCCAAAGACATCCGCATTATCCATAACGGATTCCGTGCCGAGCCTGACAAGAGGGAGTATACTGGCAAGAGCGTCATGCTCCCTCCTGCTCATCCTGCCTTTTTTCCTTCCCTTGGTATAGGTCTTTTTTGTTTCTATTACATTATCCATATGCCGCACCAGGGCGAGGCGCTGCCTCGCCCCTGCATAAATTCCATGATAATATCTTTTCCAGCGGGCATTCATTGCACCTTGGTTTTGATTTACAGTAGTGTTTGCCGGTCATGACGAACAGGGCATGATATTCATTATATAAAGCTGCATCAACCGGCAGGTTTTTATGAAAAAGCTCCTGCGTTTCGTGGTACGTCACGCTTTCCGGTACAATTTTATGCCGGATCAGTACCCTCTTTGTATATGCGTCGATTACAAATACCGGTTTGTCAAGCGCGTACAGGAGAATAGAGTCCGCGGTCTCCGGCCCTATACCGTTGACCTCAAGCAGCTGGTGCCTGAGCTGATGGAGGTCCTGATCATTCATGTTCTCGATTGCGCCTTTATAATGGTCTGACAGAAACGCAAGGAAATGCTTCAGCCTTTTTGCCTTCACATTGAAATAGCCCGCGGGTTTTATCAGGGAGGCGAGCTTTGCGTGAGGCATTTTGTGCAGGACAAGGGCGTCAAGCGAAGCGCTGTCTTTCAGATTATTTATCGCCTTCTCCACGTTCCCCCAGTTTGTGTTCTGCGTAAGTATCGCACCAACCGCTATCTCAAACGGTGTATCGCCCGGCCACCAGTGCTGGGGGCCGAAGTGACTGAACAGTGCCTGGTATATTTTTACTAGAACTGTCTTGTATGATGTTCCGGTTTTTCTGCCCATGGAGATATATGTTCAATATTTTAGATTTAAGATCTAAGATCTAAAATTTAAGATTAGAATTGTACGGAATCAGGCATCCTGCCTTAAGTCCTGAATCTCAAATCTCTTTGACTACCCCGGCGGCCAGTGCATGGCCCTGCCTGCGAGCAGGTGGAGATGGATGTGAAAAACCGTCTGGCCGGATTCGCGGTTGCAGTTCATCACAATCCTGAAGCCCCTCTCGGCGACATTCCTGTCCCTTGCGAGGGTGTTCGCGACCTCAAACATATGTCCCATGAGTTCATGATCGTCACTGCCGATTTCGAGGGATGTTGCTATATGTTTTTTCGGAATTATCAGAATATGGACCGGCGCCTGGGGATTAATGTCTTCAAAAGCCAGAACAGTGTCATCCTCAT
This sequence comes from Nitrospirota bacterium, assembly GCA_040756635.1. Lineage (GTDB taxonomy): Bacteria > Nitrospirota > Thermodesulfovibrionia > UBA6902 > UBA6902 > UBA6902. Next base: position 3,302 of record JBFLYJ010000196.1, on the reverse strand, counting down.
AGAGCGTCTTTGCGGGAATTTTTTTTGAAATAATTTTACAGAACAAACAGTCCATATCATGACTCCTTATGATTTTTTTTCAATTATAAACAAAATGAATATTTTTTTATTATAATAAAGCCCGTGAGACTGTTAACAATAGATGACATTAAGCGGAACAAGACTTTTATCCAGGGCATAAGGTGGGACGTAACGCCGAAGATATTCATTAGTCCCGCGTCCGCCCCTCGAAGTGAACTCGAGAAAAGTGTCGACATCACCTACGGGTATATGCTGTATGTGGACATAGTTAAAAATAAACCGACTCTCATGATCATGATGCTGAAGCGCATGATGAGCCAGAACGTAGGCTGCGTTGTTGATGTCCCTGAAGAACTGCTGCAGGACGCCATGAACTGCAAAGGCCCGGACTGCATCGCAGGAATGTACCCGATAACGGGTAAACTCGAGGACTGGCTTAAAAAAGAGCTGGGTGTTTCCTAAGCCTCGGTGATTTTATAGCTCACCTTGAATTCAATGTCCTTCCGCAGGGAGTGGTAGACCGAACAGTATTTTTCCTGGGAAAGAGAAATGGCCCGGTCCATCTTTTTATCGGTAATACCCGTCCCGGCAATATGGATTACCAGATTGATCGCTTTGAAATACTGCGGCGGCACCGGGTTCCTCTCCCCGGTTGTTTCTATCTCAAATTCCTTTATCTCCGCCCGCATCTTCTGGAGAAACATGACGACGTCTATTCCAAGGCATCCTGCCGCGCTCATCAGAAAGGTGTCGGTCGGGAAGCAGCCTTCCTCCGCCTTAGGGTCGAATTCAAACGAGTACCCCCTTATCCTCGCAGTAAACACAAGGTCTTTGTCCCATGTCAGGAACCCCCTGCTCTCAAGCGGGGTCTTCTCTTTCCATCCCTGTAAGGAGTTCTCCAGGTCCCCGGAGCTGTTTTTATCCATGTTTCAATCCTCCTTATTTAGTTGATTTGTTAAGCCAGTCAAGATAATCCTGCGAGCCGTCCGTGATGGGCAGTGCGATGATCTCAGGGACGTCATAGCTGTGGAGTCTCTTTACCATGTCCGCTACTTCATTGAAAAGGCCCCTTTTAGTCTTAACAACCATGAGTACTTCGGCGTCATCCTGGATCTTTCCCTGCCAGGTGTATATGGAACGGATGTTTCTTATAATATTAGCACATGCAGCAAGCCCGGCCTCGACCAGGGAGCGGGCTATTCGTGCCGCTTCATCCTCGTTCGGCGAGGTAATGAAAATGACAATTCCTTTTTCAGCCTGGTCAGACATTGAAATATTTTGCAGAGACAGAATGAAAAAAGCAATTACGTTTGAAGTTTGCGCAGTAATCAGGTCATAAGAGGCCGGGTTGGTACCGAGCGGATGAAGTAAAAAATAATTTTTATCAGGTCACCGGTTTTAGTATTGACAAAAGAATTAAACTATTATACTATTTGGATAACAAATCTTCTTTTTAACAATCCCGTTTGAGGCTGAAAGGTTACAAACCTCCAAGAGTATAATTTTTTCTAAGGAAATGTATTCCCCCGAAGAGAGGAAGTAGAATCCCATGGCAAACAAAAGCAATAATCAAGGAGATAGCATGAATATCACTGATCTCAAAGAAAAGACGATCGATGAGCTGACAAAGATGGCAAAAGGGCTGAGCGTTGAAGGTGCGCGAGGACTGAGAAAGCAGGACCTTATATTTGCCATACTGCAGGCGCAGACCGAGAAGACCGGCCTGATTTTCGGGGAAGGGGTGCTCGAGATTTTACCGGACGGTTTCGGTTTTCTCCGTTCCCCGAACTACAGCTATCTGCCCGGGCCGGATGATATATATGTATCACCGTCGCAGATAAGGAGGTTCAATCTTCGTACAGGAGACCTCGTTACCGGGCAGATAAGACCGCCCAAGGAGAGTGAGCGTTACTTCGCCCTTCTGAAGGTCGAGGCCGTTAACCACGAACCGCCTGATGAGAGCATCGAGAGGGCACTGTTTGACAACCTCATCCCGTATTATCCGACTCAGGCGATAAACCTTGAATACAACAAGGCGGACTACTCCACGCGGGTCATGTCCCTTGTTACCCCGATAGGTATGGGGCAGAGAGGCATGGTCGTCGCGGCCCCCCGAACAGGCAAGACGATGCTGCTCCAGTCCATAGCAAAGGCGATCAAGAAAAACCATCCCGAAGTCCATCTTATCGTGCTTCTGATCGATGAAAGACCTGAGGAAGTCACTGACTGGAAAAGACAGGTGGACGCGGAGATAATAAGTTCGACGTTTGATGAGCCCCCGCAGAGGCATCTGCAGGTTGCCGAAATGGTCATTGAAAGGTCCAAGAGGCTTGTGGAAACCAAAAAGAATGTCGTTATCCTTCTGGACTCGATAACGAGGCTCGCCAGGGCATACAACGCGGTCATCCCCGCCAGCGGCAAGGTACTTTCAGGCGGTCTTGATTCCAATGCCCTTCAGAAACCAAAGAGGTTCTTCGGCGCAGCGAGAAACATAGAAGAGGGCGGAAGCCTTACGATACTCGCTACGGCACTTATCGATACCGGCAGCAGGATGGATGATGTTATCTTTGAGGAATTCAAGGGAACGGGCAACATGGAGCTGCATCTCGACAGAAAGCTTGTTGACAAGAGGATATTCCCCACGATCAATATCAATGCCTCCGGCACGAGGAAAGAAGAACTTCTCGTTGACAAGAACACGCTTCAGAGGATGTGGATATTAAGGAAGGTGCTCCACTCACTCAGCACTGTGGAAAGCATGGAGTTTCTGCTTGACAAGATCACCGGGACCAAGAGCAACAAGGATTTCCTCGATATGATGAATAAATAATACTTGCAGACCAATACCGGCACATGCTCATCCCGAGAAAACCCGGGGACAATACATCAGCCTAATCCGTCAGATCCGGTAAACAACCAGAAAGGCTGTCCGGCTTCATGCCTACCAAAGTATAGTCACTGCAAGCGTTTCCCTGTAAGACCCTGCTGATACATTCTGTAAAGGGGATATCCTGCCGTAAACCGTGCGGGCCTCCGGTTTGTTTTTAAAGACCCTTGCGCTTACCGTAACGGTGTTCCCTGTCCCGTTTCCCCATATGTAGGTACGACCGCTGTCCGTGTACAGGTTATAAGAAAGCAGTTCGCTGCCGGCGGCAAGTCTCATGGCCCTCGGATCAAAGCCCCCTGAATTAGGGCTTTGGCCTATCGATATTGTCACAGCCGGAGGCGGGGTTTCATTGCAGTCAATAGTGATCGTCCCCGCTGCATCGAGCGGACCAGTG
>JBFLYJ010000195.1:0-6340 GCA_040756635.1 Nitrospirota bacterium | reverse complement strand
TAAATATTTTAACTGTATGCCGGAAAATACACTGCCGATCAGCTTTTCCGGCAGCTGCCCCTTAAGCATGTTGAAGTCGCTGAATTCTTCTTTCTTGGTCACGATCCGGGGTTCTCCCTTTATACCTGTCAATTTGCCGGCCAGCATTATGGCGTCCTGAAGATTGCCGAGTTCGTCAACGAGTCCGATCTCCTTTGCCATTCTGCCGGTGAAAATGCGGCCGTCGGCTATATTTTTAATGTCTTCGAATTTCATCCCCCGCCCTTCGGAGACCGCGCTGATAAACTGGTTGTGCACATCATCAAGGACTGACTGGAGTATCTGCTTCTCCTCGGGGGTCATAGACCTGAATACCGAGGCCATGTCCTTATGTCTTCCGCTTTTTACAATCTGGGTTTCGACCCCTATCTTTTTCATCAGACCTTCGATATTGGGGAGTTCCATTATAACCCCGATCGACCCGGTCAGTGTCCCGGCATTGGCCACTATCCGGTCTGCGGGGGCGGATATATAATAACCGCCTGAGGCTGCAACAGTGCCCATCGAGACGATGACTTTTTTGTTCTGCTTTGCCTTTATTATTTCTTCGTGAATTTCCTGGGAAGGCGCCACCGCGCCGCCCGGGCTGTCCACTCTCAGAACAATTGCCTTAATGGAAGCGTCCCTGGCGTATTCCTTTATTTCTTCTATTACGTCCGAGGAGTCAATTATTACACCCGTTACCTTGACGAGGGCGACCTTTTCTCCGATAGGCACCTTCTGTGAAAAGGTCAGCACAAGACTGAGGAGCGCGATGACAGCAAAAGTAATAAGGAAGAAGATTAATAACTTTTTCAATGGACAGGTACCTCAAAAAAAGGCTGTCCGTCTTCCCGCAGGTCAGAGGTAAACTGAAAAATGCATGGCGAATGATCCGTACGCGATATGTTCTGACTTGTTGAATGTTGCATTGTTAAATGTATTCAATCTTACCCTATCATGGTCTTAAGGGTGAGATCAATCTTCCTCTCGGCAGGATTGACGTTTATGATACGCGTCCTTAATTCATCCCCCGGCTTGAAGAGATCTTCCAGTTTTTCGTCGTGTCTTTTATCGATTTCCGAAATATGCAGCAGGCCTTCGACCCCGTCTTCAAGCTCCACGAAGAGACCGAAATCGGTAATGTTCACCACCTTGCCTGTGACCGAATCACCCAGGCTGTATCTGGCCGGGATCGCGTCAAGCCACGGATCAGGCGCAACCTGCTTCAGCCCTACGGATATCCTCTCTTTTTCGGGTTCGATATTAAGAATGATCACTTCCACGTCCTGGCCTTTCTTAAGTACGTCGGAAGGGTGCTTTACCCGCTTTACCCAGGACATGTCGGACACATGGAGCAGGGCGTCTACTCCTTCGTCAAAGGCTATAAACGCTCCGAAGTCCGCGAAGCTCTTTACCTTGCCGGTGATCTTCTGCCCGACGGTGTATTTATCTTTTATTACTTCCCATGGATTCGGTTTGAGCTGTCTTATGCTCAATGATATCCGTTTGTCCTCTTTGCTGACTTTTAAAATTATCGCTTCAACTCTGTCGCCGATGGAGAAGTATTTGGACGGCTTTATGGACCTTTCGAGCCAGTCGATTTCGCTGACATGGATCAGTCCTTCCACTCCCTCTTCAAGTTCGACGAAGATACCGTAATCAGTTATGGTTATTACCTTGCCGAAGACTTTCTGTCCCGGAGGATATTTACTTTCGGCCGAGGCCCAAGGATCGGTTTTTTTCTGTTTGTAGCCGAGCGTCACTTTTTCATTTTCAGGATTGAATGTAAGGACAATTACTTCGATAGAATCTCCCACGCTGAACAATTCACCCGGATGACTGATCCGTCCCCAGGACATATCGGAGATATGCAGCAGCCCGTCAATACCTCCAAGGTCGATAAACGCGCCATAGTCAGTCAGGTTTTTGATTTTACCTTTTATGATGCTTCCTTCTTTCAGGTTGGTCAGAGTCTCTCCCCTGAGCCTGTTTCTCTCTTCCTCAAGAAGGACGCGCCGTGACACTATTACATTTGCGCCTTTGTGGTTGAAGTTCAGTATCTTGAATGCGAATTTGTGTCCGATAAGCTGGTCCGTGTTTTTGGGGGCCTTCAGGTCTATCTGTGATCCAGGCAGGAACGCATTTACTCCGTTGATATTGACGGTCATCCCTCCCTTGACCTTGCCAGTTATTTTCCCGTCTACTGACTGGCCCTTCTGAAAGGCCTCTTCTATCATGTCCCATGATCTTACACCCTGGGCCTTTTGTCTGGACAGTTTCACAAAACCGTCAGAATCGCTGAGCCTCTCGATGAAGACCTCTATTTCGTCTCCGGGATGCAGGCTCTTCAGTTCATTATCGACCAGCTCGCTCAGCGGGACGAAGCCCTCGCTTTTGGAGCCGACGTCTACGATGACCCCGTCCGACTTTACCTGAATAACTCTCCCCTTGGTTATTGCACCTGCCCTCAATCCCCTGAAAGAGTCGGCATAAAATTTTTCAAAATCGTTCATTTGCAGTTCCATGGTTGTATATTATATTACCTCCTGACAGAAATTACTCTTATTTTATTCACTACGTCTTCTATTATCCACTGAGGAGTTGAAGCACCGCCCGTTATCCCGACATTTTCAACCCCCTGAAACCACTCTTCCGATATTTCTTCGGCGGTTTCTATATGATATACTTTAGCACAAACGTCTTTAGATAGTTTCACGAGCTGGTTTGTATTTGAACTGTTCTTTCCTCCCACGATCACCATCAGTTCCACCTGTTTAGCCAGGTCCCGAGTTTCTCTTACTCTCTGCGCCGTGAAATCGCATATCGTATTATATATCTTTACTTCCCTTACGGTGTTTATTACCTGCAATACGATTTTTCTGAATGAATCAAACGGCTGCGTAGTCTGTACTATTATACCTACCCTGTTTTTTAATACCGGCAGGCTGTCCGCATTATCGGCGACAATCGCACTGCCCCCCGCGAATCCGATCAGCCCCTGGACTTCAGGATGCTCTTTATCTCCAATAATAAGGACCTGGTACCCTTCATCATGAAGAATCTGCGCGTAATTTTGAGCTTTTTTTACGAAGGGACAGGTCGCGTCTATAACATTATACCCCATTTTGGAAGTTTCAGCATATACCTCGGGTGAAACACCATGGGTTCTGATAATAATGGTCCTGATATCCGGGGACGAGAGGTCCTCAACGGTCTTGACCCCTTTCTGTTTCAGTTCTTCAACTACCTGGGGATTATGTATAAGGGGGCCGTAAGTGCAGAGACCTTTGTTGTCCTGCTTCGCGAGTTTAAATGTGATGTCAATGGCGCGCTTGACACCGAAACAGAACCCTGCCTTTTTGGCTATATTAATTTTCATATCTGGCCTGCATTTCCTTTATCTCTTTCATAACGAGGGTGCTTATGCGTTCATGCAGTTCGTGACCGCTGTAATCTTTTCCCTCCTTAAATGAAGTGTAATACATGGGCTTCCCTATTACCAGCGTCACCTTCGCCCTTTTCAGCCATTTGGCATTTACAGGCAGAGCTTTGTCGCTTCCGATAATCAGCACAGGGACCACCGGGACCTTGCTTAAACTTACTATCATGCCGACGCCCCGCTTTGCGTCCATGAGTTCTCCCGAATCGCTCCTCCGACCTTCAGGGAAAAGCGCGATAAGCTCGCCTCCTTTGAGCCTCTTTACGGTCTCCTTTATCGTCGAAGGACGTGTCCTCTCTCTGTCAACCGGGAAGGCCGCGTACTTTATCATCCAGCCGAGGACCGGGATGTCAAAAAGACCGTGCCTCGCCATGAAGGTTGTCCGCCTTGGAAGCAGGGAACCCACAAGCGGCGGGTCGAGATAACTTATGTGGTTTGCGGCAACGAGAACTCCTCCTTTGCTGGGGAGATTTTCTTTTCCCTGTACCTCAAAGCCGCCGTTGAGCCGCAGTATCGTACGTATAGTCACGGCAACGAGATTATAGATTATGTCCGTAAACCTGTTAATCATTAGCTATGCTGAATCTCCTTTGTAATGAGAACATTAATCTGATAATCCCTCCTGACATCCCTTTTCAAAAGAGGGGTAAGGGGAGATTTTTCAAATGATGTCTATTCATTTGTGAAACCCCGAATACGTATCATATTCCGGTCTACCCCGGATTACTTTATATAAGCCGCTATCTTCGCAACAACCTCTTCTATGCTTAAATTTGTTGAATCAATATATATCATGTCGTCTGTTTTCATCAATGGCGCGCTTTCCCTGGATGAGTCCCTTGCGTCACGTTTCTTTATATCTTCGACTGTTTTTTCGAGGGTAATATCAGGGTCTTTGGCCTTGAGGTCCTGATATCTTCTCCGGGCCCTCTCTTCAACTCCGGCATCAAGAAAAAATTTATTTTCAGCCTCGGGAAATATGACGGTGCCTGTGTCCCTGCCTTCAATCACGACTTTTCCCTGAAGGCCCATGTCTCTCTGCAGGGAAAAAAGGGCCGACCTTACCGCCGGAACAGCAGAGACCTGCGAACTCAGCTCTCCGATTTCCGCTGTCCTTATTTCAGATGACACGTCCCTGCCGTCAACGAAAATCCTGTCCCCATCTAAATGTATCCTGGTTTTTCCCAGCATTTTCTTAAGTGCCGTTTCATCGGTGGTATCAGTCTTCTCTTTTCGTACTTTCCAGGCGACCGCCCTGTATAGTGCCCCGGTATCGAGATAGTTGTAACCGAGTTTGCGGGCCAGCAGTTTTGATATGGTCCCCTTTCCGGAACCTGAAGGGCCGTCTATGGTAATAACGTCCTTCATGCCTTCAGCTTCTCCAGCATTTTCATAAACCCGGGGAATGACGTATTCACACAGTCAGCATCATCGACTGTTGTTTCCCCCTGCGCGGTAAGCCCGGCAATTATCATCGACATCGCTATTCTGTGGTCACCGTAACTGACCGCTGCAGCAGGCTTGAGGTCTTCACTACCTTTTATATCAAGTCCGTCTTCAAGCTCTTCTGTTTCAACGCCCATCTTTGAGAGTTCAGCGGCCATCGAGGCTATACGGTCGGATTCCTTTACCCTCAATTCCCCAGCTCCTGTAATTCTGGTATTCCCTTCAGCCTTTGCCGCCGCGACACAGAGGACAGGGAACTCATCAATCGCCCTTAGAATGAGGTCGTGTCCTATATCAATGCCTTTGAGCCTTGAATACTTCACGTACAAGTCCGCGACCGGTTCACCGGAAACGACCCTCTCGTTTTCCAGCTGTATGTCCGCACCCATCATGGTAAGGACATCGATCAGTCCGGTCCTTGTGGGATTGATGCCGGTGTTCCTGATCAGTATTTCCGACTCCGGAACTATGAGAGCGGCGACTATGAAGAAGGCAGCGGAAGAGAGATCTCCCGGGACAGTAATCTCCATGGGCTTTAGTGAAGCTATGCCCCTGATGCTTACCTCAAGGTCTCTTTCGCGGATGTCCGCTCCGCATGCCTTAAGCATCCTTTCCGTGTGGTCCCTTGACTTGCCGGGTTCAATGACAGTCGTGGTCCCGTCGCAGTAAAGCCCGGCCAGCATGATTGCCGACTTTACCTGAGCGCTCGCCACCGGAGACGCGTACCTGATCGGCTTTAATGCGCCGCCTTTGATCCTGAGCGGAGGGTACCCGTTTTCGGATTCAATCACCGCGCCCATTTCAGAAAGGGGGGTAATAACCCTTTTCATCGGCCTGCTCCGGAGAGAAGCGTCACCCGTGAGTTCAGTAGAAAAAAGCTGTCCCGCCAGAACACCGCTTAGGAGTCTCATAGTCGTCCCCGAATTGCCGCAGTCGATGATGTTTTGCGGGTCTTTAAGCCCTTTCAATCCTTTCCCATTGATTATGATTTCATTAAGCTGAGGGATGAGAGCTGAAGGCTGAGAGCTTTCTTTTATTTTAATACCCATCCGCCTGAATGCCTCAAGCGTCCTGAGGGGGTCTTCTGCTTCGAGGAAATTCCGGACAACGCTCTGTCCTTCAGCAAGAGAGGAGAACATTATCGCCCGGTGTGATATTGATTTGTCAGGGGGCGTGTTTATCTCTCCGCGCAGGGGGCCACTGTATTTTACGCTAATTCGGTTCAATTCTCTGTCTTGCCTTTTTGGCCTTGTTGAATTCCTTTTCAAGGCCGTCCCAGTCTGATTCCTCAAAGAGGCGTATGATATGCGTTATCGAGGATGAAAATTTGCGGAGTGTCGTCAGGATCTCTTTTCTGTTATAGGAACATATGTCCCTCCAGAGTTCAGTGGGGCTGAGGGCGATCCTTGTCATGTCTTTCAGTCCCCTTCCGCC
>JBFLYJ010000194.1:0-6345 GCA_040756635.1 Nitrospirota bacterium | reverse complement strand
CATGACAGGGGTCTCCCTTTCTTTCAAGAATCAATGGGGATGCATCCCTGACACGATGAGGCTCAAGGACCATTATAAGCTTAACTATATTGTTTCAAAGCTGTCGGCCGTTCTTAAATTCAAATAAGAATTTCTGGATGGGCGATATGGACTGAATATGAACGGACCTATCGCGGGAGAACCACTTGAAGTGAACTGGTTTGCCGCCTCGAATTCGCTCGGAGCATTTGACGCAACCGTTGCGGAAATGATGGGGTTCGACTGGGTAAAGATCCCGCACCTTCAGATGGCCGGAGAGTATGGATTTATTCCATTACGAGAAAATATAGACATCGTCGGCAATGCAGAACTACTGAAAACGAAGTTTACCCTGAAAAGAGAGTTTTGGAACTATCCGGCGCTGGCAGCCTTTCACTCAAAAATCTTAACGCACCTCGTGTATTTTTCCATACTATCAAAGCCAATTCATGATGTGATGTATTTATTCAGAAAGAAGCCATTAGGTTGATCATTCTCGGTCTTAACGCATATCACGGTGATTCATCCGCCTGCATAGTAGTCGACGGTAAATTGATTGCCGCAGTCGAAGAAGAGAGGTTTACCCGGATTAAACACTGGGCGGGACTGCCGGTCAAGTCGATACGGTATTGTCTGGATGAAGCGGGAGCGGAGATGCGTGACATCGATCATATAGCCGTCAACCGGGACCCGAAGGCCAACTTCATGAAGAAGGCCCTGTTTGCCTTTGCCAAACGGCCGTCTTTGAGGCTGGTCACCGACCGGCTGAGGAATGCCGGGAAGGTCAGAGACATTAAGGACGCCCTGATACAGGAGACCGCGGCTAAGGGAGAAGATATCAAAGCGGTCATCCATAATGTGGAGCATCATGTCGCCCATCTGGCTAGCTCATTCTTTGTATCCCCTTTTGATGAAGCCGCGCTGGTATCGGTCGACGGCTTCGGCGATTTCGTCGGGGCCATGTGGGGGACCGGAGCTGGCAGCAGGATCGACGTCAGGCAGCGCACTTTCTTCCCGCATTCATTGGGACTGTTCTATCTCGCGTTCACGCAATATCTCGGGTTCCCCAAATACGGAGATGAGTATAAGGTCATGGGTCTTGCCGCGTACGGCAAACCGGAGTTCATGAAGGAAATGAGGGAGATCGTCAGGGCTGACAGGGACGGCTTCCGTCTGGGGCTGGATTATTTTATTCACCATTCCGAAGGCGTCACAATGACCTGGAATGACGGAGAACCGCAAATGGGCCCTGTTTATTCCGAGCAGATGGAGCGACTTCTGGGGCTGGCCAGGAAAAACGGCGGAAGCATAGAAGAGAGACACAAGAACATCGCGGCTTCGCTTCAGGCAGGTTATGAGGAAGTGCTTTTTAATATGTTAAACCATATCTATCAGGAGACGCATTGTCCGAACCTGATATTGTCAGGCGGCTGCGCCATGAACAGCGTCGCCAACGGAAAGATATTTGACAACACTCCGTTTAAAGAAGTCTTCATACAGCCGGCGGCAGGGGACGCCGGAGGCGCCATAGGCGCTGCGTATTATGTATGGAACAGCCTGCTGGACAGACCAAGATCTTTCGTACTGGAAAAGCCTTATCTCGGTCCCGAATTCAGCGACGCGGAAATCAATAAACGGATCGCGCTGAACCGGGACCATCTGGAAAAAGAGAACTGCTCCGTGGAGCATATAACAGACGACGTCCTGCTGTGCAAAAAGACTGCTGAATATATTACCGAGGGCAAGGTAATCGGCTGGTTTCAGGGCAGAATGGAATGGGGCGCCAGGGCGCTCGGCAACCGCAGCATTATAGGGGACCCTCGCAGGGCCGACATGAAAGACATATTAAACCTGAAGATCAAGCGCAGGGAATCTTTCAGACCTTTTGCCCCATCGATACACCTTGATGCTGTAGGCGAATATTTCGAAACAGGCTACCCGGACCCTTTCATGCTAAAGGTGTATAAAATAAAACCTGAAAAACGCGGGACCATCCCTGCGGTGACTCATGTGGACGGCACCGGCAGATTACAGACAGTCAGGAAGGAAGATAATCCGATATACTGGCAGTTGATCGAGGAGTTCAGAAAGTTGACCGGGATCCCGGTACTTTTAAACACGTCATTCAATGAAAATGAACCTATAGTGTGTAAACCTGAAGAGGCGCTTGACTGCTTTCTCAGGACCAGAATGGATGTTATCGTGCTGGGGAAGTATCTGATTAAACGACAGGAGACATCCTGACGGCAGCATCTGACATGAAGCGGCGGACAGAGATGTCCTGATTCCCGTGGCCGCGTTTTGTTAAATTTCTGATTCCAAGAATGAAAGTCTCAATAATCACAGCGGTGTATAACAGTCGCGATACTATCGAGGACTCCATACGAAGCGTCCTGGACCAGAAATACGAGAACATCGAATATATCGTAGTGGACGGCGGTTCTTCCGACGGGACTGTAGAGATTGTAAAAAAGTATCAGGAAAGAATATCAAAGTTTACAAGCGAACCTGACAAGGGGATTTACCATGCGTTGAATAAGGGCCTGGAGATGGCCACCGGAGACATTGTCGGCTTTTTGCACGCAGACGACATGTATGCCAACAGCCTGGTGCTTGACTGGATCGTCTCCCGTATCATGAACTGCAACACAGACAGCTGCTATGGAGACCTGCAGTATGTATACAGAAAAAATACCTCTAAGACTCTTCGATACTGGAAATCATGTCCCTATAGCAGAGGACTTTTCAAGAAAGGATGGATGCCGCCGCATCCCACTTTTTTTGTCAGGAAAGAGGTTTTTGATAAATACGGGCATTTCAATACCGATTTTAAAATAGCCGCCGATTACGAGCACATGCTGAGAGTCCTGGAGAAGAAAAAGATTTCGACTTATTATATCCCCGAGGTCCTGGTAAAAATGAGGATCGGGGGTAAGAGCAACAGGGGCCTAAAAAATCTCCTTATGAAAAGCTCCGAGGATTACAGGGCATGGAAGGTGAACAATCTTGAAGGAGGTTTGTTTACCATCCTGCTTAAAAACATCTCCAAACTGCCTCAGTTTTTTTGCAATAAATAATAGCCCCCGGGTGTAATACCCGCACTATCCCCGCCGCTTATTAATTCAGCCTCTGAAGGTCCCCTCCGACTATCCTCATATTTGCCCTGTCCAGGTTCTCCCGAATCAGTTTCAGCAGATGCTGTCCCTTTTCTGGCTCCTGCTCCCAGACATTGTTTAGTTCATCGGGATCAGCATCGAGGTTGAACAGCAGAGACAAGTTCCTGTCCATGTAATGGATAAGCTTATAACCTCCTTCCCACGCGGCGATCGTACCTTTATCTATTTTGTGTTCTTCACTCATATTATTTTCCAGACTCATTGAGAATGCCGGCTTCGCGTGGACAGCTTCTCCCCTCATGAGAGGCACGAGTGAGCGTCCCTCCATCCATTTCGGCGCAGGTATGTCCGCCAGTTCCAGTATCGTAGGGGGAATATCGATTTGCTCTACGACATCATTAATGGCCCGTCCTTTCGCCTGCCGGGGCGCTTTTATTATGAGCGGTATGTGGGTAACCTGTTCATAGAGATGAAGGCCACTGTGCTGAATAGCCCCATGCTCAAAACTCTCACCATGATCGGACGACAGGATGATGACAGTATTATTAAGCATGTCTCTGTCCTTTAATTGACTGATTAAATATTCAAAACTATCGTCACAATATCGTATGAATTCATCATACCGGTTTCTTAAAATTTGTATGATCGGTTTCACCTTCGGCGGGAAATCACGAAAAGTGTCCCTATACCTTAACGCCGCATTCTTTACGTTCAGCTGGCTTTTATATGACCTGAGTTCTGAAGAGGCGTCAAACGTCCCGATAAACGGTTTTGGCGGCAGGTATGGATCATGCGGTGGGTAGAGATGAATCCATGAAAAAAAAGGCCCTGGATATCCTTCATCCATTGCCCACAGGAATTTATTGAAGGCGTTCTCGGGCGGGCATGAAGTCGTGAAATGATCGCCAAAAAGCGCAAGCAACAGTCTGTACGGGACAAAATCACGCTGGATGATCCAGTCGTGCAATCTGATCCTGTCGCCGAACACTTCGTAAAGATACCTGTCGAAATCTCCAAGTAGAGAGACAGGCCCGTGAAGTTGAGTCGGAAGAGGGGCCATTTCAAAATTATTTTCAAGCCCCAGCGTCTTAACAGAGGCAAACGGATTTACGACAAACGCCATAGTGCGGTAACCGTACTTCTGCAGGAGAAGCGGCAGATTTTCGGTACGAACGCTCTTGGGCAGCGAACCAGCCAGATGATACGTCTGATGCGTCCATACCCTCTTACCCGTCATCAGACTGGCAGTCGTAGGAGTTGTAATATTACTTCCGGCCTCAAGAGACGTAAATAACGATGCCTCTTTGGCCCAATTTTCTATGAAGGGTGTTGTCGGTCTTTCGTATCCGTAAACAGACATATTGCGTGCTGTCAGTGCATCAAAAGTAATCAGAATTATATTGGGCCGGTCTTTCCCGCTCCCATGAGGGAAGGTATGTTGTCTACGCATCACAGAATCTGATGGGTCCCTGAACACGTTGTATCCCACAATCGGTACCGAAAGAATGAGCAAAAACGAAAAAAGCCATACAAGAGGAGAAATGTGCTCCTGGATCACGCATATCAATACTTCAATTTTTTTGCGTAACAACCATGTGATACCTGACCAGAAGACCAGACCGAAAAGAACTGCGGCAGATCCGGCAAGATACATTAAATTACCTCCAACCAGATATCGCTTAACGATCCATACGGCGACCCCAAAAACAAGAAATGAACCGAAAACAAAAAACTGCCCTTGATCTATACTGAAGTTCCATCCTCTTCGCTGGCACAACCATACAAAGATTTCTAGAGTCATCCATACTACTGCAGAAAAAAAAGCTGCCGTTATGCTCCAAATAATTGTGATCAGGGCGACACTAGGAATAAATTCGGAAAGCGTCGAGTAATATCTGAACCCGTCCCATCGATAAAATGCATCCCCCAGGATATAGAGGGAAAAAATTACAAAATTCAGACGGAATATCTGCCGGTAAGATTTCATCTGTAATATTAATCCGTTATTTCCTCTGTTCGTTGATCATCACGACATCCCATTCCGATTCCCACAAACGCACAATAAGTAAAAAAAACAGGAGCAATGTTTATACCGCTGCCGATGGTATATATCAATATGCATGGGATAAAGACAATCAGGGCTGAAAATAAGTTTTTCATGTCGTGAGATACCGTCTGTTCCCGTAATTTATAGAGCATGAGAAACAGAAAAATTATCAGGTTAAAGAACAATAAGGCGCCCGCAATTCCCATCTCAGCCAGTATCTGAAACCAGAACAGCTCGATGCTCCCGATTTTCTCCAGGTACCCTAATTTTACATTATATACTCTATTAACAGATGAATTATATTTAAATGCCGTGGCTCCTCCAAACGTACCTGGACCTACGCCCAGGTTAGGATGGTCCTGCCATATTTCGAGTGATTTCAGCATCGAGTACAACCGTATATTTTCATAGTCTGATTTCACCTGGTCCTGCAGGCCCCGCAAGTCCGTAATCCATTCGACTTGTGAAGAATAATAAAATATTATGATGCTTGACATTACAAGGAGGACGCACAGAAGCACAGGAAGAAACCGCTTATGCCGCCTGAAAACAAGCATAGATACAACGAAAATAAAGCCACCGTAGGCCATTCTTGCGACACTTGAAATAACCCCGAAGACAACCGGGATAAGTGTCTTTACCTCTACCCTGACTGCGGTGAAAGCATAAATTGTAAATATGAGCAGATTAAATAAGCCGAGGATATAGTTGTGGTAGGTCAAAGAGGGGGCCCTGAAAATTCCATTTCGCCATATTTCATCGACGTCATTGACAGGTGCAGCTGTGAAAATGTATACGCTTTTATCAGCGATTTCTTTGCCGAATATATGAACCGACGTCATTGCCCACGCAAATTGCATGAGAGCCACTATACCGAGCAGAACCGCGACTTTCAGTAACAGGTTAAATATTTTTTTGAGTTTATAAGCATCCCTGAAGAAGGCCGCATAGATAAAAATAACGAGGAAGTTTTTCAGATAATCAAATGTCCCCAGGACGGTTACCGAGAGAGAATTCCCGTTGAAAATTCCTGACGCGAGTCCGCACAAGGCAAAAAGCACTAGAGGGAAGAGTAAAAAAAAAATTTATCAGGAAGTTTCTTCCGCCTGCAGAACTCACCCAGGGCAAGGAGCAAGAATACGGCAATTGTAAGCTCATCCAGGT
>JBFLYJ010000193.1:0-6383 GCA_040756635.1 Nitrospirota bacterium | reverse complement strand
GACATGATCGATAACAAATTTAAAAAGATATTCGGGCAGCAAAAATGAACGTCCGGAGCACTTTTCAATCGACCGGTCTTAAAAGACTGGCATGGGACATCTCAGGGGCGTTTGGAGACATCGGTGTTCTGCTGCCTCTTTCGATCGCTCTGATAGCTCAGAACGGGTTTAATCCCACCGCTCTTTTCCTGATGGCGGGGCTCTTTTATATAGGTCCCGCCAGGTACTTCAAGATCACGATGCCCGTTCAGCCGCTCAAGGCGATGTCTGCAGTCGCCATTGCTTCAGGCATGAGCTATACCATGATCAACACCGGCGGAATAATTATGGGAGTCATATTGTTTTTTATCTCAATAACCGGATTGAGCGTGCGTCTGGGCAACCTCTTCCCTGTCTCCGTTGTCAGGGGGATCCAGCTTGGCCTGGGTCTGGTCCTCATTAAGGCGTCTTTTCCATTAATCGGCGCTGATGTTTTGACCGCCTTCCTCGCAGTATTCATCCTGCTGTTCAGCCTGTATATTGTAAAAAGTCTCCCGGCCCTCATACCGATGCTGGTAATCGCGGTAATTATGGTGATTAAAAAAAGCCCGGCGCTGATGTTCGGGCCGTTGCCTGTCACTCCGGCACTGCCTGATGCCGAAAGCTGGTGGACGGCATTCAACTTACTCGTACTGCCGCAGATAGCCCTTACTTTCGGAAACGCTATTGTGGCTACGGAATCAGCGGGGAAACTTCTTTACGGAGAACGGGCAGGAAAGCTCAACTTCAGGAACATCCCTATGAGCATGGCTGCTGCGAATATCATTTCAGGCATAATGGGGGGCGCGCCCATGTGCCACGGCAGCGGGGGCCTGACCGCGCACAACAAATTCGGGGCTTCGAGTGAACGTTCAGGCTATATAATCGGGGGAACGCTTATCGCTCTTGCGCTTTTTTTCGGTAGTTCGGTCCTCGCTATAGTTTCAGCTTTTCCAAAAGGGATATTAGGCATTCTGCTCTGTTATGTCGGGGTCCAGCATTCATGCTTTATAAAAGATATCCTGTCTGACAGGATGTCCGTGTTCATTGCTGTGACTGTGGCAATGACCGGGTTCCTTGCAAATAATCTGACTATCGGTTTTTTGACCGGGCTTGTGACGCATTACTCTCTCAGCGGAATATTGACCGCTGCGGGACATTCCGGCAAGCAATAAAATAAGGAGGCATTATGTGTGACTCTTGTCAAATAGAGAACAGCAGCAGCGGCACCAGGACCGTTCCGGTCAGTGAGGCCGTGGGGATGGTCCTGCCGCATGACATTACGGAAATCAGACCAGGGGAATTCAAGGGCAGGGCATTTAAAAAAGGACATATCGTGCGTGAAGAAGATGTCGAACATTTAAAACGTCTAGGGAAGGAGCACCTTTATATTCTCGAAATCAAAGAGGACGAGATGCACGAAAATGACGCCGCAGCCGCAATTGCAGCGGCACTGGCTGGTGAAGGGGTAATATTGGCCGGCGGACCTAATGAGGGCAAGATAAACCTCGTTGCCGGGAGAGACGGCTTAATAAATGTCAATCGCGACGCGCTCCTGAGTTTCAACATGCTAGGAGAAGTCATGTGCGCGACTATCCATAATAATTCGGTAGTAAAAAAGGGACAGCTTTTGGCAGGCACCCGGGCAATACCTCTAGTGGTGAAAAAATGCATAGTCGATGACGCGGTAAAAATAGCGGGGCACGCGCGAGGCGTACTGAGCGTAAAAAAAATCAGGAAGCCGAAGGCAGGCGTGGTCATCACAGGCAACGAAGTATATCACGGCAGGATCAAGGACGCGTTTGAACCTGTGATAAGGAAAAAGATACAAGGCATGGACGGAGAGATCATTGGCGTGCACTTTGCCCCGGATGACGTAAGGATCATTGAAGAAAGGATCAGGGAACTGATCACTGCAGGGGCTGACCTGATCATTACCTCAGGCGGTATGTCCGTGGACCCGGACGATGTCACGAGGTTTGCGATCAGGAACCTGGGTGTGGAAGAAATGTATTACGGTTCGCCGGTACTGCCGGGGTCGATGTTTCTGGTAGCATACCTTCGTAGGGGCGCATTGCAGGACGACCATTCTGGCGTGATCCCGATTCTCGGGATCCCCGCCTGCGGCATGTACGCAGCCATTACGGTGTTCGATCTTGTACTGCCGCGGATACTGGCAGGTGAGAAAATCGCCAGAAAGGAACTGGCAGAACTCGGGCATGGAGGTCTCTGTCTTAAATGTGAAACATGCAGGTACCCGGTATGCCCGTTCGGGAAATAACAGTTTAAACGGTTCAAACGGTTTGAACTGTCCAGAGACATATCATGAAACCAGTAAAGAGACCTCAGCCTGTTAAAGACTCATTTAACCGCCGCATCGATTATCTGCGGATATCGATAACGGACAAGTGCAACCTCAAATGCATCTACTGTATGCCTTCAAAGGGACTCAAGTTCTTTAAAGATTCTGAAGTCCTGACCGATGAGGAGATCGTCAGGTTCGTCCGTATAGCCCGCAGACATGGTCTGAGAAAGGTACGCATAACCGGCGGTGAGCCCCTTGTCACAAAGAACATCATCCAGCTTGTCACGTCTCTCAAGAAAACAGGCATACGCGACTTAAGCCTCACAACCAACGGGATACTGCTTTCCAGACTCGCAGGGGACCTGAAGCAGGCGGGACTCGACCGGGTCAACATCAGTCTCGACACAATGGACGCGGCCGTCTACAGAAAGATGACAAGAGAAGGCGATATAGAACGCGTCTGGGATTCCATCAGGGAAGCCGAAAGGGTCAAACTTATCCCTATAAAAATAAATGTCGTCCCCATACGGGGGATTAACGACCATGAGATATCGTCTTTCGCTTCTCTCACGTTTGAAAACAACTACCACATACGTTTCATCGAATTCATGCCGGCCAACTGCAGCGGCATCTGGGACAGAGACAAATGCGTCAGTTCGTCCGACATACTTAAAGAGATATCCGGCATAGGGGAACTGGAACGGCTTGCATTCAAAGGAAGAGGACCTTCCAGGAATTTCAGGTTCAAAGGGGCCGCAGGGGTCATCGGGATTATAAGCCCGCTGAGTGATCACTTCTGCGGATATTGCAATCGTCTCAGGCTCACCGCAGACGGCAAGATCAGGCCATGTCTTTTTTCCAGGGAAGAAATCGACATTAAGACCCCTATGAGGGAGGGCGCCTCTGATGATGAGATGGAGAGTTTATTTCTCAGGGCCGTAAAAATCAAGCCTCAAAGACATCTTATTAATGAAGACCCTGATGTCGCCAGCCATCTAAAAACGATGTCAAAAATAGGCGGGTAAGACTGGCTGCCCGCACATTATACTATTTACAAACAAAATCAATTTCTGTAATATTAAGAATGCTGTTAAACCCAATCCATAATTTAATCCTCTTCATTACCCTTTTCCTTTGTCTTTCATCACTTAACGGTTATGCTCAAAAACCCACAGCAGAGACCTTCTTTGATATCGGGGTAGAAAACGCCAACAACGCGGAGTACTCAGAAGCGATTGATGCCTTTAAAAACGCCATTAGGTTAAATCCTGACTACTCGGAGGCATACTTTAACCTTGGCCATTCATATTTCAGCCTTCACCGCTATACCGAAGCCATGGATTCATATAAGAACGCCGTCAGAATCAATCCCAAATTTGAAGAGGCACTCATATCATTAGGAGTTATTTCATCAATGCTCGGGGACCAGAAAGGCGCTGTCAGATCCATGGAATCGGCCGTCAACATCAACCCGGGAAACGCAGAATCTCATTATACTCTCGGTAATCTGTACAGTGATCTCAAAAGATACGAGAACGCGGTTGAAGCATATAAAAAGGCGCTGAAGATAAATCCGAAATTCGCTGAAGCGCACTTCCATCTCGGGGTCGTATACGTAAAATTGGGCAAGTCAATGATGACTGACGCAAAAAAGGAAGTGGAGGTCCTGAAGGGACTAAACAAAGACCTCGCAGATGAACTGGACGGCATCATTAAAAATCCAAAATAAGAATTTCTTCCCGGTCCGCACGGCCCTTTTAAAACAGAAGCCTTAAATTCCTGATTTCATCCCGCCATACATCGACTTTCTTAAAAACGCTGTCCGCATATGTTTTTATTTCATAGGACCGCCCGGTTCCGGTCATGATTACAGCTCCGTTTACGTCTGTCCTGAAAACACGCGCTCCGGCCTTTTCATATCTCTCAATGGTCTCCTTATGAGGATGGCCGTAGGAATTTCCCCTCCCGGTGCTTACGACCGCAACCTCAGGCCTTACAGCAAGGATAAATTGTTCATAACTTGATGTCCTTCCTCCGTGATGGGGGACTTTAATGACATCACTTTTAAGAAGACTGCCGAGGTGCAAAATATTCTCTTCAGCCTCTTGCTCTATGTCCCCCGAAAATAGTAGCGAGACTCCTTCGGATTCCAGTTTCAGGATCAGCGAATCATTGTTTCGGACGGCATAATCCTCAGAAGATGAACCAGCGTTGAATTCATTGTAAGGATGAAGCACGTATATCCTGTATTTATTGCCATCAAGCAGATCTCCCCGTCTTAGTATCCGGGCAGGTATGTTTCTCCGGGCCGCTTCCTGAAAAAGCATTCTGGCGCCGTCAGAAACCATGCCGCTGGACCATACTGCGCCGACGTCGAAATGCTTCAGTACATAAATGAGCCCGCCGTAATGGTCAGGGTGCGAATGACTCAGCACCATGAAGTCAATCCTTTTTATCCCTTTTGACCAGAGATAGGGAGCTATGACCATCCTCCCGATGTCCGGGTCCTCGGTGCTGCCATCTATGAGCATGACTTTTCGATCAGGCAGTTCAACAACTGTCGCATCCCCCTGCCCTGCGTCCAGAAACGCGGCCCTTAGTTTATGTTCAGACAGGAAGGGCGTTACTAAATAAATACCGACTACAACGGCCATAGGCGCGAATTTCCATCTCGATCTGTTTTTTACGAGGAACATCAATGAAAAGAAATACCCGGCCGTTATTGCGAAGGAGGGGTTGTGGACATAAACACTCGCATATGGGATATTCGTAAAAATATTTGTGATTCTCAGGGCAAAGGATGTGAGAGCATCAATGAAACCGCTTATCGGCATCACAGACATGTTAAAAATGAGTGCAGTGAATCCTGAAATAAACCCGAGAGGGAGAATAACAAAACAGATGAAGGGGGTCACGATAAGATTTGTCAGCGGTGAGATCAGCGGGAACTGCTTGAAATAAAGGGCGACAAACGGCGCTGTTCCCAGTACGGCGGCAATCGATATGAGCATCCCTGTTTTGGCTTTTTCATAAGCTTTGCCTACTGAGCTTTTTGCAACCTCCCGGAATGTTGTCAGTGCCATGTCCTGAGCAGAAAAAGACCGGCCCGGTATTGCCGGTCCGAGTTCCGGGCTTTGCGGCCTTTGCTCCAGTACATACCCGATTGAGAGGACAGCGGAAAAGGACAGCATAAACGAGAGATCAGACAGAGTTTCCGGTTCCCAGAGAAGAATAAGGGTCGCCGCTATCGCCAGGGAATTAAGCCACTGGTCTTTTCTTCCAAGCAGCAAAGAAAGCATGTAAATAAAGACCATGATGAATGAGCGGATTGTTGGCGTGCTTAAACCGGAAAGAACAGCGTACACTGCCAGAACAGGCAGTGTCACCCAGACTGCAATCCCCGTTGGGGTTATGTACAAGGTCATACGTATCAGAAATGCGGACGGCATACACTTAACAGCCGCTCTGGTCAGGGTGAAGAACAAAAAGGCCAGCAGACCGAAATGGGTGCCGGATATACTGAGAACATGGGCCAGCCCTGTCGCGCTGAAGGCGTCCCTCATTTCTCTGCTTATGCCTCCCGTCAGGCCGGTTATCATGGCATTATGCAGAGAAGCATTTTCAGCTGACAGGCTTCTGTTTATTGTCCTTCCGAGTTTCCACCGATGATTGGATATACCGGCTGACATTCCTTTTCCCTCGCCGATAATCCTGATAGACTTTACATAACCTGTGGCGGCAAACCCCTGCTTTTTCAAATCATATGAAATTATCCCCGGATTGCGAAAGGCAAAGGGAGCTCTCAGTCTTGCGACCGCGCTGATCCTGTCCCCCGGATTAACAGGAATTTCACTTGTTTTGTTTTCTAACAGATTCGGCAGGATGACAAGTTTTATCCTCCCCTCTATCCTTCTCTTTTCCACGACAGCTTCATCAATCGTGAATCTGAGTTTTTCTCCGGCCTTCTGAGGGACGTCGATAATTGTCCCTTCAATGCGTATATCCCCCGCCGGGAATTTCATTTCAGGGAGAGTGTCCTGCCGTATAAAGCTGTAAAAAA
>JBFLYJ010000192.1:0-6392 GCA_040756635.1 Nitrospirota bacterium | reverse complement strand
CGATCAAAAAAACATTTTATTGTTTAATTATTTCTAATCAATCTTTATTATAAATTTATTAATTTCTTAAATTATTAAAAAAAAGATGTTCTACGTTGAAGATGAAAAATAGGACGGCCATTATCAGCGGTGCCACGAGAGGAATAGGCCGGGCCATAGCGCTTGAACTGGCTCGTATGGGTGTAAATATAAGTTTTAATTTTTTTAGAAGCAGTGCTGAAGCGCTTTCTCTCGAGAAAGAAGTTGCCGATTTAGGCGTAAAAGCTAAGGCGTTCCAGGCGGATATTAAAGATTATAATGCGGTGAAATCCTGGGTGGATGAATCGAGGGAACTATTCGGCGGACTGGATATTATTATTAATAATGCAGGTGTGATCAGGGACAAGGCGCTTGCCCTTATGTTGCCGGAGGACTGGCATGATGTGATAAACACGAATTTGATAGGGACATTCAATCTCAGCAGGGCCGCTGTAATAGGACTGATAAAACAGAAGAGCGGCATTATCATTAATATCACATCAGTAAGCGGAATGATGGGTATGCCCCGGCAGACTAATTATTCTGCATCAAAGGCCGGGATCATCGGTTTTACAAAATCTCTTTCCAGAGAGGTGGCACCTTATAAAATCCGCGTTAATGCAGTTGCCCCGGGTTTCATAGAAACGGACATGGTAAAAGGCCTGAACAAAGAGTATATGGAACAGATGATAAAACAGATCCCGTTAAACAGGTTAGGCAGATCTGAAGAAGTGGCAAAGCTGGTGAAGTTTCTGGTTAGCGATGATGCGGATTACATAACAGGACAGACATTTATAATCGACGGGGGGCTTAGCACCGTTTAAATCATGAACAATAATAAAAGACGATTTGTGATAACAGGGCTGGGTGTGATTGCTCCAAACGGAATCGGCAAGGAAGCTTTTTGGCAGGCTCTGAAAGAGGGTAAATCAGGGATCAGAAAGATAAAACGCTTTGACACAAGCCAATTTATATGTAAACTTGCCGGCGAAGTTCAGGATTTTAAGCCTGAAGAATTTTTAGGGACTAAAGGGCTGAGAGACCTTGAGAGGACTTCGAGACTATTGTGCTCTGCCGCCAAGATGGCAATAGATGATGCGGCTCTTAACATAGATGATAACAACACCGATTATATAGGGGTCTGTACCGGGACTACCCTCTCTTCCCTGTGGAATGCAGCGGAATTCGACAAGGGTGTAATAAACGACGGTCCACGATTTACAAATCCTTCTCTGTTCCCTGGGATGGTCATGAATGCAGCTTCGAGTCAGGTATCGATACGATTTAATATTCAGGGATTTAATACGACTATTTCGACCGGATACAGTTCCAGCATCGATGCGTTGAAGTATGCAATCGATTTTATGAAGTTGAGGCGGATAAAGGCCGCGCTGGTAGGAGGAGTGGAAAGTCTCTCTCTCGCCAATTATACGGGGTTCTATCGTTTGGGTTTTTTTGCCGGCATAAACGGAGAAGAGATATCTTGTCCTTTTGACAAAAGAAGAAATGGCATTATTTTAAGCGAAGGCGCTGCGGTAGTAATGGTGGAAGACGAGGAATTTGCCACGGAGAGAGGGGCCAGAATATATGCTCACGTAAACGGGATAGGTAACTGTTTCGACGCTTTTAAAATGGGGAAGTATCCCCCGGAAGCAGTCGGTCTGAAGGAGAGTATCAGGGACGCGATGAAAAACTCTGGACTCGCGGTATCTGATATCGACTATATTAGCGCCTCGGCTAATTCTGTCGTTGCGCAGGATAAGCTGGAGACAAAAGTCATAAAAAATGTCTATGGCAGGTACGCCTACAACATTCCCGTGAGTTCGATAAAATCAATGATAGGTGAGACCTTCAGCGCTGGAGGTCTTTTTCAGATTGCCGCTTCCATCGGGAGTATGTATAAAGGTTTTATTCCGCCAACGGTTAATTATGAGTATCGGGACGATGACTGTGATCTTGATTATGTTGCAAACAAATCACGCATCACGAGAATAAGAAACGTATTGATTAACAACTATGGACCGGGAGGAAGTAATGCGGCTTTTATTTTATCCAAATGGAACTGAGGAGGTTTTATGAACAGTATTGAAGCGGAAATTTCAAAAATGGTTTCGGACATTCTCGAAGTTGAGGTAGAAAAACTCACTCCTGATGTGGATTTTTTTACGGATTTGAATGTCGATTCCTTAAAAGCGATTGAAATAGTGGCTGCCTTTGAAAAGAAATACCGCATTATCATTCCGGAGGATGATATACCGAAAATCAGAAATCTGGGCCAGCTGATAGATTATACCAAGACCATAAAGAAGTCGGACGCATGATCTGGGATAAGGAGAAAATTAAATCTGTCATTCCACACAGGGAACCGTTTTTATTTATAGATGAAATCACTGAAATAGAGGGCACTCAGAGAGTTGTAGCGGTAAAATATGTCGGGCAACAGGAAAGCTTTTTTCAGGGGCATTTTCCCGGTGCGCCGATTATGCCCGGCGTGCTTATATTAGAGGCGATGGCGCAGGCTTCTATTGTCCTGTATTCTGTCTGCAAACCCGAGATAGCGCAAAGCAATCCTAAATATTATTTGAGTAAGAGTAAAGTGGAATTCTTATCTCCTGTACTCCCCGGAGACAAACTCGTTTTAGAGATAAATAAAGTCAAGGTTATAGACAGTGCGGGTGTGGCTGATGCAGTAGCGACAGTCGGCGACAGGGTCGTCGCGAAAGCTAATCTCATATTCGGGATCAAAATAGACACGCGTATTAAATAATCAGCATATAATTCATGTCTTCAGTTCCAGAGGTGACTGTATATTTCACGTATGGATAATATTCAGAAGCGCAGAGTAGTAGTGACGGGTCTAGGGGTGATTTCGTCTGTCGGAATCGGGAAGGATGCTTTTTGGCGGTCTATTATAAATGGTAAATCCGGTATAAGTGAAGTATCTTCATTTGATACAAAGGAATACCGGTGCCACTACGCCGGAGAAGTAAAGAATTTTGTCCCTGAAGATTTCATACAGAAAAGAAAACTCCCATTCCTGGGTCGTACTTCACAATTTTCTATCGCGGCAGCGTCTCTAGCATTAGAGGACGCCAAATTCCCGATGCGTCGGTTGAATGGCAGACGGATCGGGATTTTCATAGGAACTACTATGGGGGAAAGACCGCTTGAGGACGCTATCGATCACTGGATAATGAAAGGCAGTGACAGTCTGAGCAGAGCTCTCATTTTACAGTCTTCCGCGAACAACATCCCATCTAACATAGGACGTCACTTTAAACTGAAGGGCCCTAATTATCTGATACCTACCGCATGTGCTGCAGGCAACTACGCCATCGGATACGGTTTCGATTTCATAAAAAGAGGGGACCTGGACTATGCTATCGTGGGTGGCGCAGACTCGTTCTCCAAGCTGGCTTTTAACGGGTTTCACAGGATTTACGCGATGGCGCCCGAGAAGTGCCAGCCTTTTGATTTAGGGAGGAAGGGGATGCTTGTCGGTGAAGGGGCTGCGATACTTTTTCTTGAATCACTTGATTCTGCGCTGCAGCGAAATGCCTATATATACGCAGAAGTTCCGGGGTACGGTATAAGCTGCGATGCTTATCATATGACAGCCTCCAAGGCGGATGGAATTGAAAAGGCAATGCGCAAAGCCTTAAAGTATGCCCGCATTAACAAGGAAGAAGTTGATTATATAAACGCGCATGGCACCGGTACCCCTGGTAACGATAAAACAGAATGCGTAGCGATAAAACGGGTCTTCGGAGAGCGGTCCAAATCGATCCCGGTAAGTTCAATCAAGTCAATGCTTGGTCACCCCATGGGGGCTGCCTCAGCAATAGAGGCTTTGACCTGCTGCATGGCCGTAAAGGAAAACATTATTCCTCCCACTATTAATTTTGAGACGGTCGATCCGGACTGTGACGTTGATTGCGTTCCGAACACGGCAAAGAAAAAAAGAGTTAATATCGCGCTGAACAATGCTTTTGCTTTTGGCGGGAACAACTCGTGTCTTGTGATAAGAAGATATAACCATGAAATGTGAGCAAAGAAGAGTTGTCTTAACCGGACTGGGCCCGGTGACCGCTATCGGTGTCGGTAAGGACACGTTGTGGAACTCTGTTATGGAAGGGCGGACAGGGTTAGAGAAGGTGCCCCTTCGGATAGAAGATGAGAAATGGGTGGATTTCTGGGCTCACAGAATTGATCATTTTGATATAGCGGATTTTAATATAGAACAGTTTGTTCTGGATGATATTGCGAGTTGGAAAAAAGGGAAAGAAGACAGGGATCTTTTATATCTGCTTGCTGCGGTAAAGCTTGCGTTGGATGACAGCGGCCTTAAGTATGACAGAGAAGATAATGACGTTGCACTATTCCTTACGGTGGAGCAGCCCGGATTTGAACGTTTCTGCTCTGAATTGATAGGTGAAGCTTTAGCGTACACGCGTGAACATTTTGAGTCAGACAGACATTTTGCTAAAGTTGAAATATTTAAACACCTGTTTGACAAGATGGGCGCCAGCGGGTATGACCTTCAGACGTTTATGTATCTGTTTCTGGTTGCCAAAGCGTTTGGAATCCATGGATACTCCCTGTTCACGAATAATGCCTGTGCGTCAGGCCTGTTCGCCATCGAGTCAGCGGCAAGGCAGATTAAATATGGCGGAAGTGACACCGCGATCGTGGCCGGGGGTGATTATCCGTGTACGCTTTTTAAATATTTGTGGTTCAGAGAACGGAATCTTTACGCCGAAGACGGCAGAATCAAGCCATTTTCGCGGGTAGCGAACGGTATCGTTCTTGGAGACGGTGCGTCAGCGCTTGTGCTTGAAGAATTGAATCATGCCAGAAACAGAAATGCTCATATATACGCGGAATTTGTCGGGGCCGGATTGTCCCTTGAAGGCTGGAAAGTCGTACTGCCGAACATCGGAGGCAATTCCTATCAGAAGGCCATCAAGGAAGTGCTGACGAGTACCAGCATAAATCCTGAGGCAATTGACTTAATCAATCCCCACGGAGTCGGGATAAAAATCACCGATAAGTATGAAGCGATGGCGATTAATGAAGTATTTGGAAAAGGACGGAATCACGTAACCGCTTTCAAGCCGTACGTGGGACATAACCTTGGAGGAAGTGCGCTGATGGAGACGATTATTCTTTTAATGTCCATGCACCATAACATAATTCCTCCTACTCTTAACGCCGGGAACTATGATGCTGACTACAATCTGAACCTGATCACGCGGGCAAAGCGCGTGACGCTTGATACCGTAATGAAACTGTCCTGTGGTTTTGCCGGATATAATGCAGCGGCCATTTTCAGGAAATTATGAATGATAAATTAAACGAAGGAACTTCCCTGAAATCCGGAGGCGGAGCTTACGATGTTGTCGTAGTGGGCGCCGGCATAGGAGGGCTTGTGTGTGCCTGTTATCTGGCGAAAAAAGGAATGAAAGTCCTGATTCTGGAACAGCACCACGCAGCCGGGGGATATTGTACGTCTTTTAAAAGGAGGGGGTATACGTTTGACGCGACCACCCATTATCTGGGTAGTTTCAGAGAAAATGGCCCGTTGAACATTGTCTATAATGAACTCAACCTTGCTACTAATGTCAGGATTAACAAGTTTGATCCATCCAATGTCATCATATTGCCGGAATACAGAATTTGCATAAGAGACAGGCTTGAAGACACAATAGCGGAATTCCAGAGGTGTTTCAGGGAGGAATCGGAACATATTGAGGAATTTTTTAACTACATATGCGATACCCCGTTCCCGTTGCTGTTTTATAAATTGAAGGACAAAGTTTTTTCTGATTTGCTGGATGAATATTTCCGGGACCGGCAGCTTAAGTCGCTTCTGGGAATATTTCTGGGCAATATAGGAGTACCGCCTTCCACTGCTTCGGCTCTGGCCAGCGTGGTTCTTTATAAGGAGTTTGTCCTTGACGGAGGATACTATCCGGAAGGAGGCATGCAGGTATTTGCGGATGCCTTTGTCGATAAATTCAGGGAATATGGCGGGGAGATTTTATTCAGGAAAAATGTTGAAAAAATAGTAGTAGACAACGGAAAAGTAAAAGGGGTCATCATAGATAAAGATCATTTTATATCCTCCGGGAGAGTCGTCTCAAATTGTGATGCTACAAATACTTTTATCCAGCTTGTCGGGATGGAGCATCTGCCTCAGGCGTTTGTCGGCAAAATTAATAAATTAGATACTTCCCCTTCGGCATTTATGGTTTATCTCGGACTGGACATGAATTATTCCGCCATTCTTGAGAACAGATGCAGCTGGTGGTGCTCGCTCAACAGCACTTTTAACGTGGAAAAGGTTTTTTCTGATTTGGACAGGAAAGAGAGAC
>JBFLYJ010000191.1:0-6434 GCA_040756635.1 Nitrospirota bacterium | reverse complement strand
TGATCCATTTGGAAAACATATCGTTGATATCGGCTCATGGGGTGTGCTTCAGGGTCATCTTTTCAGACCGAAGGGCGTTACGGTGAGTGAGAAAAATATAGTTTATATAAGCGACAGCTATATGGGAGTCATCCAAGCATTTACGGACCTCGGACGTTTTCTGGGGGTCATTTGTGAAAACAACAAATTGAGAAAATTCAAATCACCGGTGGGTATTCTCATTGATAAGAGTGATAGACTTCTCGTAGTAGAAATGAGAGGGAATGCAATAACTGTATTAAAAATACTGGAAGGAAAATGAAATCGCAGCGCAAAATACAGGCCACGGACGATAAATAAATTCCAGTGCCCAAATATTCAAGTATGACAAATTTTCGGCCCCTGATGAATAACTTTTATTTTATTTCCCGGCGCCTGAGTTTTGGAATTTAATACTAATGATTACCGACTTCAAATTACATAAGTTCCTGATCGTTACATTATCAACCGTCTTCTTTATTCTCTTTCACTGTCTGGCCGCCTTTGCCCTTGAAATGTCATCAAAGCGGGATTGTGTTGTGTGTCACATAATGTGGATGGACGACTTCAGAACCGATCAGGAAACACTGGTACAGTTCCAGCCCGGAAATGTTCTGATGAAAGATACCCAGGGAGTGGTCAGTTCAGAGGAAATATGTTACAGCTGTCATGACGGATATGTTATGGAATCTCGCAGTATCACCTGGTCTAATAACAGACACCCTGTTTTTGTTAAGCCTTCAAAAAACATAACCGTCCCCATAGATCTCCCCCTTAGCGTAAAAGATGAGATCTACTGCGGGACCTGTCATTCCGCCCACGGCAAGGGGGCCGCCCCCCAGCATGGTGACCCTACGGGTAGAACCGCTGTTTTCAGGGATGTAAATACCGACTCAAGCTTGTGCGAGAAATGCCACCGTAATGAAGCTTCTTTTAAATTTTCAAACGGACATCCTGTTCATACTAAAGCGCTGGAATTGCCGGTCAGTATTGTTGAATTGGGAGGGAAAGCCGCGACAGTAAAAAATACGGTAATATGCCAGTCCTGCCACAGAATCCATGGTGCCAAAGGGAATAAGATACTGATAGTCGACAACAGCAATTCGGAACTCTGCGTCCTCTGCCATGAAAAACAGAAATCCCTGATCGACACAAAGCACGATCTCCGAACCACCCTACCTGATGAAATAAATATCAAGAAGCAGACTCTGTCCGACTCAGGCCCCTGCAGCGCCTGTCATACTCCTCATAACGCGGCCGGCAACAGGCTTTGGGCCAGACCGATCAAAGAAGGGAATCCCGCGTCCCAGTTGTGTCTGACCTGCCACGGAGAAGACACCGACTATAAGACAAAACGTATAGGTGAATATTCACATCCTATAAATGCAAAGTTGAATTCGGAAATAAAATTGTCCGATGATCTTCCTTTATTTTCTGAAGACGGGACCAAGAACCCGAAGGGCAACGTTCAATGTTTCACATGTCATGATATCCACCGCTGGGACCCGAACTCGCTCATTAACAAAGGCGGTAAGGATGTAGAGGGAGACTCTTCAAACAGTTTTTTGAGAATAGCCAATGACTCTTCCGTCTTATGCATGAAGTGCCATACTGATAAACAGCAGCTCGCTACATCCGACCACAATCTTGCGGTAACCGCGCCGGAAGAAAAAAACGTGCAGGGTTTTACGCCTCGGGTTTCCGGCCCCTGTGGAGTATGTCATATTCCGCATAACGCCATATCAAAACGTTTATGGGCAAGGAGACTTTCCGGCGAAAAAAATATCATCTCGCAATTATGTACCAGCTGCCATAACAAAGACGGTGCGGCCAAGGCCAAGCTTCTCGGTGAGAATTATCATGCAATCGATGTAACCCTGGACAAGTTCAAAATCAATACGACCCTGCCTCTTTACGACAGTCAATCGGACCAGACGGCCGATGGAAAAATTGCATGCCTGACATGTCATGACCCGCATACATGGGACCCGGAATATCCCGTTCAGAATTATACTGCTGAAAATATGGAAGGCGACGCCAGCAACAGCTTTCTCAGAAAATCAAATTCTCCTTCGTCCAAGTTGTGCAAGGAATGTCACAAGGATAAAGCGTTTGTAGACGGGACTGACCATGACCTGAATATTACAGCACCTGAGGCAAAGAACCTCTTAGGGCAAACGGTTAAGGAATCAGGCCAGTGCGGAGTGTGCCACCTTGTCCATAACAGCCCAAACAAAATGAAATTATGGGGCAGGGCATACGGAGAAATAACCAGTGGTGAGGACATCATAGACTCTCTGTGCAACGGCTGTCATTCCACGGACGGCATCGCAGAAAACAAAATCCCCCTGATCGCAACACACCCTGAAGAAAGATTAATAAATAATGTCCTGCGCAGCAACAGACAGTCACTGGATTTCTCACCTATTTTCGACAAAAAAACCGGCGTTGAAGTTAATGTTGGAAACATCTCCTGTCCTTCATGTCATAATGCCCACCAGTGGAGCCCCCTGGTAAAAGAAAAAGGGGGCAACAAAAATCTTGAAGGCAATGCTACGAACAGTTTTCTCCGGAATGTAAGCTACAACAATATTTGCATAGACTGTCACGGACTTGATGCGATCTTCAGGTATAAATATTTTCATGACCCGGAGGAAAGAGTAGAACCCCCTCCTTCAAGAATCAAATTCCCGGAATAATCTTCGCGCTCAGATCCCGTTTTTCAGCCCCGGAGTTTTATAGCCCTATAATAATTAATTATTTTACAAACAAAAAATTTTGTAGTAATAATAATAAAGCCAATCCTTTGAATCTGAAGCAATTCATAGTTCTGCTGTGAATTGATGAATATAATAAAGTATTCTTGTCCATAGATTTATTTGGTAGAGGGGTCACTATGTTATTATCGTGGGCAGTCTTCAGCATTAACGACAATCTCAACTCAGGAGGGTTGAACCTATGAATTTAACCCGGTCTAGAAAAATGTACCTTGTCTTTTCTTTCTCGATTCTTATTATTATCTTGACGTTAGTCCCAACAATTTCTTCCGCTGCAGACATCGGCAATTGTCTATTATGCCATAAATATCCGGGTCTCAGCAGAATCGATGAAGAAGGGAAAATGAGATTGTTTTTTATTAATGAAGCTATCTTTAATAACAGCGTTCATGCAAAGGTAAAGTGCGAGGGCTGTCATACGGACATTACCGAAATTCCGCACAAACCCGCGAAGAAAGTCGACTGCCTTGTTGAATGCCATATCATTGAACCTTCAACTGAAACAAAGTTCTCGCATAAAGACGTTGATGCCTTCATCAAGACCAGCGTACACGGCACTGTTGACAAGCAGGGCAACGAGAAAAAACTCGTCGAGGATTATCCGGGCTGCAAGGACTGCCATGATAACCCTCTGTACAGACCTCTTTCTTTCTTCAAAAAGGTACGCCCCGGCATCTCTGAAGCATCCCTTGGAAGATGCAGGGTCTGTCATAAAAAAGACGATTTCATTTATCAGTTTTACAACCACGTAACGACCAGGTTGCATAAAAGCAGGAACCCGCTGAATATTGCTGAAATGTGCGGAAGATGTCACGACGACCCCGCGTTAGTTGCAAGACACGGATTGTCTACAAAAGCTGTTTTCTCCTACGGCGAGACCTTTCACGGCAAGGCGGCCACTTTTCTGGACGAGCGTGTGCCTGACTGCCTGGACTGTCATGTCAACAAGGGAGAGTCCGTCCACCAGATGCTAAGCCACAAAGACCCTTTATCTTCCATACATGAAAACAATAAAGGTAAAATCTGCTCGACAATAGATTGTCATCCGAGTGCATCTCCGAAGCTCGCGAATTATGGAGTGCATTCTGAGTTCAGTCTGGCTCAGAGCCCGGTCCAGTACTTTTTCACATTTTTCTTTATCGTGCTGACCGGCGGTACATTGCTTCCACTCATGGGGATCATATTCCTTGATTTGGTAAGGAGGTTCTTCCCTCATGCAACCATAGGACGGAGGAAATAAGCCATGGAAAAATATCCGGCAATAAAAATAAAAGACGGGCAAAAATACTTTTACAGGTTTTCCCTTAACCAGAGGATACAGCATTTCATTCTGGCATTCACCATCGTAATTCTGGTCTTGACTGGTATGCCGCTTAAATTTCATGAGGCTGCCTGGGCCCCCTATCTTTATTCGCTGTTCGGAGGCATCAAGTATGCTCCGACGGTACACAAAGTCAACGGCGCCATACTGGTAGGACTGTTTTTCTACCATATTTTCTACCTGATATATGTCATCCGCAAATTTCATATCGAACCGGCCAAGAAGAAAGGGCCGCTGCAGAAGTTTGGGGCTTTAAAAATGGTCCTTACTCAAAAGATGGTGCCCAATCTGAAGGATGCCTTCGATATTAGAGACCTAATGAAGTACCTCCTCTTTCTTACCACTAAGCGGCCTGACGGCGACGAGATGACATGGAAAGAAAAATTCGATTACTGGGCGCCTTTCTGGGGTATGGTTGTCATAGGGGCATCAGGTGTTATTTTATGGAACAAGGAACTTTTCACTCAAATACTGCCTGGAGGGGTCCTGAACTTTTTATTGATCGCCCACAGTGATGAGGCATTACTGGCCGCCCTGTTCCTGTTTATATGGCACTGGTACAATGTCCATTTTTCAATATCAGTTTTCCCGATGGGGACGGTATTTTTGACAGGTTATTTATCCGAGGAATTAATGGTCGAAGAACACTATCAATACTACGTGGAAGTAATGAAGAAAGCAGGCCTCGAACATGAGATACTTCCGCCTCACGGCGCGCACGGACATGAAACACACGAAGGAGGGGCTTCCTCATGAAAAATTTCTTTTTTAAAATTTATATGCTTGCCTTTATGGTGCTGGTCGTTTTCTTTATGGTAATATTATGGAAAGTAACGTTTGCGCACATTCTGCATGAATACCACGAACGGCACAAGTCCCAGGAAATCACAAAATTCAAAGAAGAACGGGAACAGAAGGCGGAGAAAACCAAGTTTGAGAAGGTCATTCTCGAAAGCGAAGAAAGAGTAAAGCACTACCTCGGTTACAGGATCCTTGAAGAGGTAAGAATAAAAGGGCATTTCCATCATATCGGCTTTGATATCGGACCCGACAACAGATCGTATTGCATAAAATGTCACGGCGACATGCCGCACGATGCGGTAAAAGAGTTAAGGGCGTTTCTTAATATGCACGCCTTTTTCGTAGGCTGCGAAACATGTCACGTGAAATTGGAAGCCTCAGAGAAGACGGGCGTCTTCAAGTGGTATGACCGTTCAACTGGAGAGATAGTCGCAAGCCCTGTCAAGAAAGGCAGTCCCGGTTCATTCAAGGCCAAAATAATACCTTTCGAGAAAATAAACGGCGCGATTCAACGGGTGGATTCTGATGACAAGATCAATTTCGCCCTTGAATACAAAGAAAACGAAAGGAAGCTCTCCGAAGCCCAGAAATCAAGGGCCAAGAAACTTATTCATCAAATCGTCAGCAAACAGCCTTATATCTGCGAGGACTGCCACCAGAAAGAGAAACCGCTGCTGCCATTTGACGACATAGGATATCCCAAGGAGAGGATCGATTCCATCATCAGCACGGAGGTTGTCGGCATGATAAAGAACTATACGAAATTCTACATGCCGAAGATGCTTCAGCCCGGTGAAGAAGCAAAGAAGAACTGACTGTTCCGGCAGATTAATCTCAAAAAGAACGCAGGCATTGTTTTTTTATACAAGGTATAACTGCGCCGGGACACGAAACTTCTTTCGTTCCGGAGAAAACAAGAAATTGTCATTTGCTTTTTGGAGTGCGCCCTGTTTTACTTTTCTTCTTATGGGAGCAAACCCCGCATGCTTTATAAACCTGAGCAGGTACGGAAATGTTTAGTTTTTGTATCTGGCATATTGTAAAATATACTTAGTCTTTGTATCCTTAAATAAATTTGACGCTCGGTTATTTAACATTATAAGGCATACTCTGCACAGTGAAGAGACCGTTGACATATAATTCGTCCCTGCTGCCTCCTGCAATAATTACAGGAGTGTTATGTCTGGTTTTTCTCGTATCATCAATAATTGTGACCGCACCTGCTTACGCAATTAGACTCACCAATGTCAAACACCTTTTCGACATTACCCATAACTTCAGCCAGCCCAGTGATATCGCTGTTTCGAAAGACGGACATATCTATGTCATGGACGGGGTCAACAACATGATCAAGGTGTTCAATCGGGACGGCAAATTCGTTTTTTCCTTTGGAAGCAAAGGCTCTCTTACCGGGCAATTTCTATTCCCGCTGGGGTTGGATATCGGCAGTTCAGGTAAAGTATATGTAGCCGACTCCGGCAACCACAGAATACAGATATTCGGTCCGACCGGCAATT
>JBFLYJ010000190.1:0-6455 GCA_040756635.1 Nitrospirota bacterium | reverse complement strand
GATCTTCCGCACAGACTGCACCTGTGATACTCTCTGACCTTAAACTTTGGAGTTCTTTTTTGCTTTGCTATCAGACTCTTCTTTGCCATTAATATTCCTTTTGAATAACCGACTCCGATTTATTAACTCTTGAACGGCATCCCTAAATATTTAAGGAGCGCCCGGCCTTCTTCATTCGTCTTTGCCGAA
The DNA here is from genome assembly GCA_040756635.1 of Nitrospirota bacterium. Taxonomy (GTDB): domain Bacteria; phylum Nitrospirota; class Thermodesulfovibrionia; order UBA6902; family UBA6902; genus UBA6902. Next base: position 6,266 of record JBFLYJ010000190.1, on the reverse strand, counting down.
GTGACTATAACAATATCCATACCGTGGATACTGGCCACCTTGTCATAGTTGATTTCCGGGAAAATAATCTGCTCTTTTACTCCAAAGGCATAGTTGCCCCTGCCGTCAAAAGACTTTGCGGAAATCCCCTTGAAGTCCCTAATTCTCGGCAACGCCAGACTGATAAATTTATCCAGAAAATCATACATCCTGTCGCCTCTTAACGTCACCTTGCACCCTATCGGCATGCCCTCACGAAGCTTAAAGGCCGCGATCGACTTTCTGGCCCTCGTAATGACCGGCGCCTGACCTGATATGGTCGCCAGTTCCTTTACGGCAGATTCGAGCAGCTTGATGTCCTGCATCGCTTCTCCCATGCCTACATTCAGCGTGATGCTGCTGATCTTCGGCACCTGCATGACGCTCTTGTAGGAAAAGTCTTTCATCAACTGGGGTGCTACTTCACTTTTATATTTTTCCCTGAGTCTGGACATAATTAATCAACGACCTCCCCGCACTTCCTGCAGCTCCTTATCTTCTTGCCGTTTTCAAGTATGCTGTTCCCTATCCTCGTCGGTTTACTGCACTTCGGACATACAAGCATAACATTTGACATATGAAATGGCGCCTCTTTTTCTATAATGCCTCCCTGAGAATATTTCTTGCTCGGCTTCATATGTTTTTTGATAATATTGAGTCTTTCGACAAGGAGCCTGTTTTTCCCCGGATCAACGCTCAGGACCCTTCCCTTCTTGCCTTTCTCGTCACCGGTAATTATCAACACCGTATCATTTTTCTTTAATCCTAAACCCACGTTATCTCCTTAAATGACCTCGGGGGCCAGTGAAACTATCTTCATGTATTCTTTCCATCTGAGTTCTCTGGCAACAGGGCCGAAAATTCTTGTGCCTATCGGGTCGCCTTCAGCATTTATCAGTACCGCCGCATTCTGATCGAATCTTATATATGAGCCGTCCGGCCTTCTCAGGGCCTTTTTGGTCCTGACCACGACCGCCTTGGCAACAGTCCCTTTTTTTATGTTCGTGTTCGGTTCAGCTTCCTTTACGCTTACCACAATCCTGTCGCCGATTCTCGCATATCTGCGATGGAACCCTCCGAGGACCCTTATACACATAACCTTTTTTGCTCCCGAATTGTCTGCAACCTCTAAAACGGTTTCCTGCTGTATCATTCGTTTCCTCTTTTAACAATATCAAGAACTTTCCATCTCTTGTCTTTGCTCAACGGTCTTGATTCGATGATTGATATCCTGTCGCCGGTCTTGCACTTGTTTTCTTCGTCATGCGCCTTGAATTTCGTGATCTTCCGGATCGTCTTTTTGTATACCGGATGCTCCGTAATCCTGGTAACAGCGACAACAACCGTCTTGTCCATCTTGTCGCTTACTACATCACCTGTATAAATCTTCTTTGGCATTGTTCTGTCCCGTTCTTATTGTAAGGGCATATGCCCTCACCGCATTTAATAAATTAGGCTTTCACCTTGTGACTGTCCGTTTTCAATTTTTCATTTATTACGGTCAATACCCTTGCGATATCTTTCCTTACCGTCCTGATGCGCAGAGGGTTTTCGATTTCACCGGTGACCTTTTGAAATCTCAGATTGAAAAGTTCCTTCCTCAGGCTTTTTTCCTCCTGCCTGAGCTCATCAACCGTCCTGTTCCTGAATTCAGATATATTTTTCATTTTATCCGGCTCTCTTAACAAATTTAGTGGCAATCGCCAGTTTGTACGATGCCAGCCTCAGAGACTCCTTGGCGACATCCTCCGTCACTCCCGCCATTTCATAAAGAATTCTCCCTGGCTTTACTACAGCGACCCATGACTCTGGAGCGCCTTTTCCTTTGCCCATTCTGGTTTCGGCAGGTTTCTTGGTCAAGGGCTTGTCAGGGAATATCCTTATCCATACCTTACAGCCTCTCTTGGCATGTCTGGTAATAGCGACCCTGGCGGCCTCTATCTGACGGTTTGATACCCAGCCGGGTTCCATGGCCTTCAGTCCGTATTCGCCATAGGCTACGTCCGACCCGGCGTATGCCTTGCCGTTCATATTGCCTTTCTGCATTTTCCTGAATTTAACTTTCTTGGGCATTAACATGATTGATTATCCTCTCAAAGTACCGTTTCGCCGCCGGTAGCTGCAATCACGGGTTCCTGGAGTATATCACCTTTATATACCCAGACCTTGACCCCGATCCTTCCATATGTCGTTCTTGCCTCGGCCGTGCCATAGTCTATATCGGACCTGAATGTATGCAGCGGGACCCTGCCCTCTCTGTACCATTCCGACCGTGCAATTTCGGCCCCGGCAAGCCGTCCTCCGCATGCCACCTTGATGCCCAGCGCACCGAAACGCAATGCCGAAGCGACCGCTTTCTTCATCGCCCTTCTGAACGCGATCCTTTTTTCCAGCTGCATCGCGATATTTTCAGCAACCAGCTGCGCATCCAGTTCAGGCTTTCTTATTTCTTTAATATCTATGCTCATCTCTTTGCCGGTAATGGCTTCCAGCTCTTTTTTCAGTTTCTCGACCTCCGCGCCTTTCTTGCCGATAATGATACCCGGCCGCGCGGTGTGTATGGTGGCCTTGATCTTCTGGCCGGTCCTCTCTATCTCGACTTTGGGGACACCCGCATGGAAGAGATTCGCCTTGATATATTTCTGAATGGTCAAATCCTCAAACAGAAGGTCGCTGTAGTTCTTTTTGGCGAACCATTTCGAGTTCCACGTCTTTATTATTCCCAGCCTAACGCCTATAGGATGTGTCTTCTGGCCCAAAATCAAGCCTCCTTATAATTTATTCTTCCAGTATCAATGTTATATGACAGGTTCTTTTCTTTATTATGTCCGCACGGCCCATGGAACGCGGGGTCATCCTCTTCATCGACGGTCCCTGGTCTACAAAGACCTTGGTCACCTTCATCGATTCCGGGTCCGCCACCTTTTTCTGCTCTGCGTTCGCCATCGCGGATTTCAATATCTTTGAAACTATCCTGCCGCCCTTGTGGGGAAGCAGCTGAAGATTTATCATGGCGTCGCCGGCCTTCTTGCCCTTTATCAGGTCCGTAACCCTGCGCACCTTTCTCGGTGTTATTCTCGCGTATTTTAATTTAGCTTTCGTTTCCACGTTCAATTACCTCGGATTATGTTTTCGCCTTTTCCTTCTTCTCACCTGAGTGCGCCCTGAACGTCCTTGTGGCAGAAAATTCACCGAGCTTGTGGCCCACCATATTTTCCGTAACGTAGACGGGAATAAACTTTCTGCCGTTATGCACCGCAAGCGTGTGCCCGATAAATTCGGGAGTGACAGTGGACCTGCGTGACCATGTCTTGATAACGTTCCTTTCATTTTTCTCATTCATCGATAAAATCTTCTTCATGAGTTTCGCATCCACAAATGGTCCTTTTTTTAATGATCTGGACAAAACGTTTCCTCCCTGAAAATCCTGATACCGCTATCTATTTCGATTTCCTTCTTCTAACGATGAAGTTATCGGTTCTCTGATTGTTTCTTGTCTTCTTACCTTCCGGTTTCCCCCATGGAGACACAGGAGGTCTTCCACCCGAGGTCTTGCCTTCGCCGCCGCCGAGCGGATGGTCATGCGGGTTCATTACAACCCCTCTGACACTCGGTCTTTTACCGAGCCAGCGGTTTCTGCCGGCCTTGCCCACCGATATGTTCTCGTGCTCGACATTGCCTATCTGCCCGATAGTGGCCATGCAGTCCGATGGAACAAACCTTACTTCAGTAGACGCCAGTTTCAGCTGGCACATCTTTTCATCCTTTGCCACGAGCTGAGCATATGCCCCTGCGCTTCTCGCTATCTTCCCGCCCTGTCCGGGACGGATTTCAATATTATGAATGATCGTGCCGAGAGGGATGTTTTTGACGGGGAGGGCATTACCTGTCTTGATTTCAGAATCAGGTCCAGACAGGAGCGCATCACCTACCTGTACTCCGACAGGAGCAAGGATATACCTTCTTTCGCCGTCAGCGTACTTTAACAGGGCTATACGCGAAGTCCTGTTAGGATCATACTCTATCGTCTCAACGCTGCATGGAATGTTCGTTTTATCACGCTTGAAATCGATGATACGATAGGCCCTCTTGTGGCCGCCGCCTTTTTGCCACATCGATATACGTCCGCTGTTACTTCTTCCGCCGGTCTTCTTCCTCGGTTTTAGGAGCGGTTTGTACGGGGTCGTCTCCGTTATCTCGGAGAAATCCGCCCCGCTTCTGAAACGCGTACCCGGTGATGTTGGTTTAAATTTTTTCAGACCCATTTATACACCTTCAACAAAATCCAGTTTTTCTCCCTTTTTCAGGGTAATAATGGCCTTCTTCCAGTCCGGCCTCTTCCCTTCGTATTTCCCCATTCTCTTCTTCTTGCCCTGATAGTTCATGGTGGCAACACGATCCACTTTTACTTTGAATATTTCCTCAACTGCCTTTTTTATCTCAATCTTATTTGCGCCCTTGGCTACTTTGAACAGGACCTTATTGTCCGTCTCCTTGAGCAAGGTTCCCTTTTCCGTCAGCATTGGTCCATGAAGGACATCATATGAAGATTTCATCCTGAATACGCCTCTTTCATCTTTTCGATTGCATCTTTGGAGATTAGAAGTTTTTCATGCGAGAGGACAGAGTACACATTTAGCTCGCTTACCCTTGCGACGTTAACCGTCGGAATATTTCTCGATGCAAGTTCAAGGGCGTTGTTTCTCTCCGGCACAATTATTAATATGCTGCTTTTCAGTCCAAGATTATCCAGCAGATTTATTACCGCCTTGGTCTTCGGCTCGGTGACCGCAATATTATCAATTAGAATCACCTCGCCATCCGCAAGCTTTGCGGACAGTGCGGAACTGAGAGCCGACCACTTTACCTTTTTGGGCAGCTTATATGAATAGTCCCGCGGATGAGGACCGAAAACAGTACCGCCACCTTTCCATAGAGGAGACCTGTTGCTGCCTGCCCTCGCCCTGCCGGTACCCTTCTGCTTATAAGGTTTCTTTCCGCCTCCGCTGACCATCCCCCTTGTCCTGGTTGAAGCCGTGCCCTGTCTCTTGTTTGCAAGATGGTTGTGTACGACTTCATGCAGCAGGCCCTTCTTGACGCTTACTGAAAATATATCGTCCGGGAGGTCGGTCTTTCCGACGGCCTTATTGTTCTGGTCTATTATTTCTATCTCTGCCATTAGCTTTCCTTTACTGCAACAGGTGCTGTTGATTTTATAATCACGTACCCGCCGGTTGCTCCAGGGACCGCACCCTTGACGAGCAATAAATTTTGTTCTTTTCTTATATCGACAATTTCTATATTGCGTACCGTTACTCTCTCATCTCCCATATGTCCGGGCAGCGCCTTGTTTTTCCATACTCTTGAGGGGTATGAGCTCGCTCCGATTGAACCGGGGGCCCTGTTGAACATCGAGCCATGTGAACCTGGTCCACCCTTATAATTATGCCTCTTCATGACACCCTGAAAACCCTTGCCCTTTGAAGTGCCTGCCACAGAGACCTTTTCGCCTTTTGCAAAGATGTCCACTGTAATCTCATCCCCCGCGTTAAATCCGTCCATGTCTATCTCTTTTATAAAACGGTAAAAGGGTGAAGACGATTTCTTAAAGTGCCCTTTCATTGGTTTCGTGACATTTTTTTCTTTTCTTATGACATCAAAACCCATTTGAAGCGCCTCGTAACCGTCCTTGTCTTTTTCCCTTTTCTGGACTACCTTCACCGGTCCTGCCTCTATGACCGTGACCGGCACAAGACGGCCGTCTTCCGTAAACACCTGTGTGGTACCTAATTTCTTTCCAAGTATGCCTTTCATAGTTTTATCTCTACATCGACTCCCGCAGCAAGGTCTAATTTCATAAGGGCATCAACGGTCTGAGGCGTAGGGTCAAGGATATCGACCAGTCTCTTATGCGTCCTTATTTCAAACTGCTCTCTTGATTTTTTGTCTATATGAGTTGACCTGAGAACGGTGATTTTATGGATCCTGGTCGGCAACGGCACAGGACCCGAAATTTTAGCCCCCGTCCTTTTCGCCGTCTCAACAATCTCCTTCACCGACTGGTCAAGCAGTCTGTGATCATATGCCCTTAAATTTATTCTTATCTTTTCATTCATAATAGTTATTCAATGACCTCGATAACGACACCGGCTCCTACTGTCCTTCCGCCTTCCCTTACCGCAAACCTCAGCTCCTTCTCCATCGCTATCGTCGTTATCAGCTCTATCTCCATCGTTATATTGTCCCCA